>JAJRTP010000651.1 GCA_024278255.1 Chloroflexota bacterium
ATGTGACCGAAACATTAAAATGGTTACCGAAAAAGCCAGAGCCAATTTTAATGGCTCGCATTTTTGAACGGGTTTCACGGTTAGGGAGGATTCATTGTCCTCTTCCTGACCCTAATCCTTCGTAATTTGGCGAAGGTATTGCTCAATACATCGTATTAAATCTGGTTGAATCCCCCTCTGAAGTTCTCGCCAAGGGGCAGACCCGCGGGTCTGCCCCCTGCTACACCCAATTCACTCCGTCACCTTTTCACAATAAGGCCACGGGTCCTCACCCGCCAACAGCGCCTGTAAAGCCGGACTGTCGGCGTAGACGCCGCGATAGCTGGACGGCAGTTGGGCAGCGATATGGATCATGATGTAGTGGGTGTACGCGGGTAAATCTTTGGCCCGGACACGACGGTCGATTTTCGGCAGGGTAAACGGTTCGCCAATATGCACTTTGAGGCGGGTGGGACGCAGCTGCTTGAAGTTGGCAAACAGCACGTCTGTATTTTCCAGTCCGACGGGTAGAATGGGTGCGCCGGTACGGGCTGCCAGATAAGCGGCGCCATCCTTACCAGCCATCATCTGCCCCGTGCGGCTGCGCGTGCCTTCCGGAGCCCCACCAAAGACCGTCCCCTCTTCCAGCGCGTCTAACGCTTCGCGCAGCTTGCGCCGGTCAATATCGTCCCGCGGCACATAAATAGCCCCCAGCCAGCCCATAATGGGGCCGTAGATGGGGTGATGCTGCCATTTTTCGATGGCAAAGAAACGCCACTTTTGCAGGGGGAAGGTGAGCAGCAGAACGGGGGTGTCTACGGTGCTGTTGTGATTGAGGACGACGATGTACGGCCGTTCCCCAGGAATATGCTCCCGGCCCAACACCTCAATCCGGGCCAGCAAAATCAACCGGAGAATATTTGTAAGCAGACGAATAAGACGATAACGAAACATGAGGGGATTGTAATTGGTAATTGGGTAATTGGGTAATTGAACTTTGAGACATTACGAGGTCGCTAACCATTAAACCAATGGGCCATTTGTTGACCAAACCCGATTTTTACAAACATGCGTTCTAATACAGTTTGTGCTATACTATTTTGAAAGATTCAGGGGTATTTACTGTGGAAAGTCCTGTCACTGAACCAAATTTAGCTCACTTTAATATGGATAGGCTGCCGCCGGACTTACAACGGCAGCTAACAAACGTATACCAAAGCAGCCAGCTTGATAATGCTTTAGAAGCTAACCGTATTTATCATGGCGACGCCCGCGAACTCCTCGCCCAAATTCAACCCAACAGTATTGCTTTAAGTATTTGGTCTCCTCCCTACTTTGTGGGTAAAGAATATGAAGCTGATTTGACCTTTACGGATTGGCAAAACCTGCTTTCTACAGTCATAGCCCGGCATTACGCCATCATAAAACCAAGTGGTTTTTTAGTCGTAAACATAGCCGATATTTTAGTTTTTAAAGACCCGGCAATCCCCAAAATTCAAGCCGAAGTCGTCAGTAACAAACGTTCCCCCGTTACCAGAGAAGATGTCCTCAAAGCAATGAGCGAACATCCCCATTATAATCGTTACCAAATTGCCAAATTATTAGGATGCAGCGAGCAAACTGTTGATCGCCGGCTCAACGGGAACAACATACGCGGCGGTAAATACGAAACACAGTCCAGAGTGAAAATCGTAGGCGGACTTATTGAGGAGTGGGGCCTGAATGCCGGTTTTTATTTGTACGACAGACGAGTTTGGGTCAAAGATGCCGCTTGGGAAAATTCGCGCTGGCATAGTTCTTCGTACAAATCGGTTGACGAATTTGAGTATTTATATGTATTTTGGAAACCTGGTATAACAAAGGTTGACAGGAACCGCCTAACCAAAAAAGAATGGCGCGAGTGGGGATCGCGCGCTGTCTGGCATTTTCCGTCAGTGCGGGTGAATGATAACCACGAAGCCAAGTTCCCTCTGGAATTGCCGCGCCGCTTTATCCAATTGCTCACCGAACCGGACGATATTGTGCTGGATTGTTTCATGGGTAGCGGAACGACGGCCGTAGCCGCCATTCAACAACAAAGGCAATTTATCGGCATAGAATTGATTGAAGAATATGTAGAGTTAGCCCAAAGTAACGTGCAAAAAGCTATCGCGCAAGGCTGCCAGCTAACTTTACCGCTTGATGAAGATTGAAGCCTCCAAAATGCTGCTCAACCCCCAACAACTCCAGGATGATTTAGATCGTTTAGAAGAAATAGAAAAAGCCTCTTTGCGGTTGGTTGTGCAAGCTATCTATGATTACCGGGAAACAGCCATCGAGATTTTCCGGGAGGAAGGCGATTTAGTAGCAGACATCGGAGAGGATATTACCCGTGAAGCTTTGGATAGAATGGGAACAGCCAAAATCGATCAGCGATTGTTCGGCAAAATTGATTATAAACGCGCCAGGTACATATTTCACCCGGACTATGCAATCCGCCAAGCATTATTTGTAGACTCGAAAGCGGAAAAAGTCAGCGGTCAGGGCACAGCCACTTTGCAAACTTCCCAATTCTCTATGACGGTACGCCAAATCAGAGCGAAACAACAAATTGAAGTGGCCGGCAGCCTACCCAAAATTTTAACCATCCGGGGCACAAACTACATTACCACAACGATTTTTGTAAAATACAATTACGCAGAATCTGACAATCACAACGAACTGAAATCTATCACTATTACGGCCGTACCCAATGGCCTCCTCCAGGAAAGATACAACCCCACTTTTCAAGATACCATTTGGATAGCCGGAAGAAATGCGCCAAGCAGAGGCGAACTCTTCCGCGTGCGCCTTTCCTTTAATCGGCTAAAAGCCAAAGCTACGTGGCGCGTACAAAAAATTCCGCTGCCACCCGATGATTTTATGTGGAATAATTAAAATTCATTCTGAGAGCCGCCCTCCAATTCCAGTTCATCTTTTATCAACACATCTGTAGACACAGCAAAAATCCGCGAAACTTTTAGCACCATTGCTACGTTGGGTATTTTTTCTCCTTTCTCCAATCGAGCAACGTAACTATGGTCAACCTCCAACATTTCACCCAATTGCCGTAGTGTTAATCCCCGCCGATTGCGCAACGTGCGTAATTTTTCCCCAAACCTATTCATACATACCTGCTCGTTATTCTACTTGACACACAGCAAACAACATGTTATTATTTTGTTGACCTATAGAGCAACAAGCGATTTGAGCCAACAAGGAAATTTCAATGGGTACATACCACCATAAAAAAGTAATGTCAGATTATGCCAACGATAAAATAACAGTAGAAATGGCAGTGGGCCACATCCTACAACATATTGATAAGCTGTATGAGCTTCAAGCTAACGCTAACGCTAATCGGTATAAACTCCGAGGCAGAGTTGACTCACTTGAAAAAACAATCGAAGAACTCCGTTCAGAGACATCTCACCTGCGAGCTTTAATTCAACGGAGGATAAACTAAAATAGAAATATGGGCAAAATTCTCTATTTTGAAAACAAACACATTATCTTTTTCCCACTCCATACACCTCACGGGTCACCTCCACCGCTTCCGCCTCCGGCCGGCCGCGCCAGGCAGCATCTTCCTGGCAGCGTACAATAAAATCAACCGCTGCCTGCGGCGAATCGGTAACAATGAGCAGTTCCAGATCACCAGGCGAGATTTTGCCTTCAGCCAGCATGACGCCCCGCAGCCACTCCAGCAGGCCGCCCCAATAGGCAGAATCGAACAGGACGACGGGGAAATTTTTCAGCTTGCCGGTTTGAATCAGAGTCAACGCCTCAAACGTCTCGTCCAGCGTGCCAAAACCGCCGGGGAAGATGACAAAGCCCCGCGCCGCCCGGATAAGCATCACTTTGCGCGTAAAGAAATGGCGGAACTCCATACTAATGTCCACATACGGGTTGACGTGCTGCTCAAAAGGTAGTTGAATGTTGAGACCGACGGACAAGGCGCCCGCTTCTCTGGCCCCTTTATTGCCCGCCTCCATAATGCCCGGCCCGCCACCAGTGATGATGCTGAAGCCGGCCTCGCCCAGCAGCCGGGCGGTGGTTACGGCCGTCTCATACTGCGCCTCTCCCGGTCTCACCCGCGCCGACCCAAAAATGGTCACGGCCAACCCCACATCCGCCAACCGGTCCAATCCCTCCACTAACTCCCCCATCACCCGCATTACCTGCCAGGTAACTGTCTTTTGGAACGGCAGCGTATCATCCACTCCCGCCAAAAACTTCTCGTCCTCAGTCAACCAGGTAGTTTGTCCGTTATTCATATCGTCACCTCACCACGTGATGCGTGATGCGTGAGAAATTGTCACGCATCACCCCCTTCCCGCTTCATCACAATCAACGTAATATCATCAAACTGCGGCGTCTCCCCCGCGTGGTTGCGAATGGCTTCCGTCACGGCCGTCACCACCGCCACCGCACTCTCCGCCGCCTGTTCCCGCACAATCATATTCAGGCGGCGCAGACCAAACTCATCATAATCTTCATTCACCGCCTCCGTCACCCCATCCGTGTACAAAACCAGCGCATCCCCCGGCAAAAAATCCAGCGTCTGATTGCCGATTTCCACCTCCGGCAGAATACCCAACGCCATGCCATTCGTCGTCAACTGCGTCGCCTCCCCGTTGGCCCGCAGCAAGAGCGGCGGATTGTGACCGGCGTTAGCGTAAGTCAGTTTACCCGTTTGCGGTTCATAAATGGCGTAAAACACCGTGACAAACATATCATTCTGGGCGTCCAGACTGATGAGATGATTGGTACGCATCAACGTAGCCGCCGGATCGCGCCGGTTAAAGCCAATGGTGCGCAGGATGGTGCGGCTGAGGGCCATGAACAGGGCTGCCGGTACACCCTTGTCGGACACGTCGGCGATAATAATCCCCCAACGGCCGTCATCCAAAGCCAGAAAGTCGTAAAAATCACCGCTCACCTGCCGGGCCGCCTGCCAATAGCTGGCCACATCGCAGCCAGGAATGTCCGGGCTGCCGGAAGGGATGAGGCTGGCCTGAATTTCGCGGGCCACGTCCAACTCCTGTTCCAGGCGGCTGCGCTCGGCCGCTTCCTGGTACAGTTGGTGGTTGACTACGGCCGTAGCCGCCTGATGCGCCATCCCCGTTAAAATATTCAACCGGCGCGAGGAGAGACCACGGCCGTTTTCCGGTTCAATCCCTGCCAGCAGCGCCCCCACCAGATTCCCCCGCGCCTGCAAAGGGAACAAATACGCCGCGCTCGTGCCCATCACCTTGCCCAGCCAGTCCGGCAAATAAATGCCGTAATAATCCCCCGTCGGCCGCAAATTTTCCAGTGTCGCATCCGTCAACGCCTGAAACTCCTCCCGGCTGAGTTCCAACGTCTCCAGCAGTCCCCGCTGCATCTCGTTCAACCCGTAACTCGGCCCGGCGTGAAATAGTTCCTTCTCCGCATCCCAGATCAGGATGACGGCCGACTCCACCCCCACCAGCAGGGGAATAAGGCGGGTAATGGTGTCCAGAATTTCATCCAGGTTGATGAGCCGGTTGACCGCCGCCGCCACCTGAAACAGGGCCGTATTGACCCAGGCCTCTTCCTGCTGAGCCAGCCGCAGCGCCGCGTTTTCCAGCGCGGTGGAGGTTTGCTGGGCGATGTTGCGCAGCAGTTCTTCCCGCCGCTGCCGCGAATGATCCGAATGATCGCTGCCCAGAAAATCCCCCACCACCATCACGCCCAACGTTTTGGCGGCAGACAGCAGCGGCGCCAGCCTGAGTTCCTGCACAGGCGGCCAAACCTCTGGCAGCGCGGGAGCCAGCCAATCGGGAATTTGTTGAGTGGGCAGCACCTCCCGGCCCACGTGAACCGCGTCCAGGGCGTGCCAATCGCCAACGCTCAAGCGCACGTCAGCCAACGCCTCGGCGTACTGAGCAGGAAGGCCGTACACAGTGGCCTCACCGTACTCCTGCCGCTCCTCATCCCACAGGAAGATGAGGCAAAATTGAGTGCCGACGAGCATAGGGGTCAGCCGGGTGACGGCCGTTAACATTTCCTCCATGTTCCGGCTCAGACCAATCGCTTCTGCCACCTGCAACTGGGCCGTAGACAACCACGCCTGCTCCCGCTGCCGGGCCAACTGCCGCGCCTTGCTGATGACCACGGCCGTTTCCGCCGCCAACGCCTCCAGCGTCGTCTGATCCACCTCAGAAAAACGGCCCGGCTGCGGACTTTGCACGTCCAGCGCCCCCAACACTTCGTCATCCATGATGAGGGGGATCGCCATTTCCGCCCGTGTGTATGCTTCCAGTTCGTTGGGCTGGCGGATGAAGCGGTCATCGTTTTCCGTATCGTTGCTGAGGATGGTTTGCCGGCTGGCTACGGCCGTGCCCACCAAGCCCTGCCCCGGCTGCAAGCGCATCCCCTGCGCCAAAAAATCCGGCGAACTGCTGGCCTGCATCACAATCTCCCCCGTCTCTTCGTCCACTTCGTAGATGTTGACCAGATGGAAATGGAACGTTTCTTTGGTCAGCGTCACCACCTGGCGGTAAATCTCTGCCCGGCTCTGCACGCGGCCAATCTGGCGGCCAATTTCGCCCACCAGGGCCAGATGGGCGGCGCGGGTGCGTTCCTGCTCAAACAGTTGGGCGTGAGCAATGGCGGCCACTGCCTGATTAGCCAGGATGAGCAGCAGCCGCACATCCTCTTCGTCAAATTTATTGGGCTGGCTGCTTTGCGCCGCCATAATGCCCATCACTTCGTCGCCGCTGATCAGGGGGATGAAGACGGCGGAGCGAGGTGGATCAGGGCTGATGTAACGGGGTTTGGCCGGTAGCCGCTCCATCTCCCGTTGGAAATCATGCACAAGCAGCGGCTCTTTACTTTGCCGCACCCAACTGACGATGCCGCCGTTATAGCTCAGGTCAAAGGTTTGCGGGGTGTTTTGGATACGGCCGTTCACCATCCAGTACAAAATGCGGTATTGATTGCCGCTGAACAAACCCACCTGAAAGGTTTGGTTGTCAATAACCTGCCCCGCCTGCTCGGCAATCAGGCCGCACAAGGCCGTCACATCCAACTGCGCTTCCACAATGGCCCGGCCGGCAGCGCTCAACGCTTCCAGTTCCGCCACCCGGCGCATCAACTGCCGCCGCGACCGGTAACGCCGCACCGCAATCAGCAGCGCCACCAGCATGATGACCGCAAAAAGCGCAAATGAAATAGACGGCCATGAGAGACCGTCTGTGAAGGATACCTGGGCTAAAAACATGAATGGTAAAGTGGCAGGCAGCAGGCGGCAAGTGGCAAGGTGATAATCTTTACGTGGCAGTTCTGCCGCCTTTTTTATTCCGGAAGGATTGCCCTTTTCGCTTCTTCCGGCGTCGTATATATGGTAAACAACTGATCAAAACCGACGATGGAGAATATGTCTTGCAGCTTGGGACTCAGCCCGGCCAGAACCAGATTGCCGCCATGATGCTGGGCTTTGCGCCAGGCAGTCACCAGAGTACGCAGCCCGCCACTGTTGATATACGTCGTTTCCGTCAGGTCAACCACAAACCGAATGTACCCTTCATCGAGCAAGTTTGCCAGCACATATTCTAAATCCCGGTTCTGTGTTTG
>JAJRTP010000050.1 GCA_024278255.1 Chloroflexota bacterium
ACAGATGGTGCAGCCGCTGACCCGCCATAACGATAGCGGCGGCATATTCGGAAATCTCTTCACTGGAAAAATCACCCGCATTCTGCACCAAGAGATCACCATAGCCCACTATGCTGGCTAATGGCGTGCGCAGTTCATGGGGCAAGGCCATCAAGATATTACCCCGCAAAGATTCCAGTTTTTCTTCGTAATGGCTGGTAATGATTTCCCGCTTGTTTAACCGGGACTGAATGGCAGCTACCAGTTCCTGCCTTTCAAATGGCTTGGTGATGTAGTCGTCGGCGCCCAGCCCCATCCCCGTGCGGGCGGTGTTTCGGTCCTTCCGGGCAGTTAGAAAGATAAATGGGATGGCGGCTGTGGCTTTGTTTTGCTGCAATTCGGCCAGCACACCAAAGCCATCCAGGACCGGCATCCGTATATCACATAAAACAAGATCGGGCATTTCGCTGCGGGCTAATTCGACCCCGACACGGCCGTTTTCGGCCAGCACCACCTCATACCCCTCAAAATCAGCCAAAATAATACCGAGGCCCTGCCGTAAATCTTCTTCATCATCAATTATCAGAATCTTGGCCATATCCTGCTCCTGGCAACCCACCAACAATATTTATCCTGCTCCCAAGGTTAAGTCTTCCTCATCTTCCTGTCAATTTCCAGGGCAAACAGCTCCAGATCATAGTGACGGCCGTTCAGATACCCTCCCTTTTCCCGCAACCCCAGCCACTGAAAGCCCAATTTTTGCAGCACCCGCCGCGACGCCTCATTCTCTGGCAGAATTTGCGCCTCAATCCGTAACAGGCCGCGCACAGTGAAAGCATAAGCCAGACAAGCCTGTAACGCCTCAGTCATAATGCCTTGATTCCAATACGGCCGGGCCAATTCATACCCCAATTCGGCCGTGCCCTGCCGCCCCTGCCAGTCAGAAAAACCACAGCTTCCCAGCAAAACATCCTCTCCCCGCCACGTAATGGCCCAACGAATACCTTTGCCCGTATAAAAACGTTCTATCCGACTTTGCACTATATCATGGGCCTGGCGCCTCTCCGTAAAAGGCGTCACCAGATAATGCCGGCTTACCGCCTCATCGGCAAAAACAGAAAACACCGCCTCCTGATCCAGAAGGCGGTGTTCCCGTAAGACAAGTCGTTCAGTTTCTAATTGAGGAAATTCAATCCGGGTCACTTCTCGTATCTAATCGGCAACAGCCATAGCGGGCACAACGTCATTGACGTGAGATATTAATTCGTTGAATGAAATCGGTTTGCATAAATAGACGTTTGCCCCGGCTGCCAGCCCTTCCTGGATGGCTTTATCCTGCGTTTTGCCACTCAACATGATGATGGGTAAAGCGGCCGTATCCGGTTGGCTGCGCACCGTCCGGCATAACGTAACGCCATCCATATTGGGCATCATCACATCCAAAATCATCGCGTCCGGCCGCGTCTGGGCCAATTTTTCCAACGCATCCAGACCATCTTCTGCTTCAAATACGGTAAAACCGCCTAATTCCAACATCTGCCTCAACAAACCGCGTAAGGCTGGATCATCGTCAACCAATAATACTGAATACACTTTCTGCTCCTCTGACGTTGTGATAACTGCGAACTACTACCAAAAGTATATTACCAATCATTACTATTACTCTTACAAAGCAATTTCTGCAATTAAACCATAAAAACAACGTGAATTACAGGTACAATCAGGGCTATTCAGTACAAAAGTACCAATTATATCAGTAGGTAATAACCGGCGTTTTACGTAGCCAGGTATCGTCTGTCAATTGTTGCAGGGCAAATTGAGCCGCATCAGCCCGCGAGATTTGGCTGCCAATCAGAGAGGGGTCCACACTGACCTGATATTCCCCGGTGGTCGGCCCTTTGGTTAGAGTAGACGGCCGTACAATCACCCAATCCAACCCACTGCGCCGCACAACATCTTCCTCCATCGCCTTATCCTCCATAGACTTCTTGTGTACCGTCTTCAGAAGCATTCGGGCTGATCGGGACATCTGATTCTTACTATCGCCCACCCCCAATGCGGAAACAACCACCAGGCGGGTTAAATCTCGCTTTTGCATAGCCGCCACAATATGTTCGGCTCCCACAACCGAATCACCCGATTCATTGGTAACGGCGCCTAGCACGTAAATAACCGCATCGGCACAGGCCACAGTCTCTTCAACTTTGCGCCAGTCAAGAACGTTTCCAATAACCAGGTACAGCTTATCGGCTTCCACCTTCAATTGAGCAGAATCATGTACCAGGGCTGTCAATTCATGTCCGTTGGCCAACGCCTGCTCAATCATTTCCCGACCGGATTTGCCGGCTGCACCAAACAAAGCTATATGCATATCAAAATCCTTGTTCACTTCAAATACATCGCATAATCAGAACTTATGCAGCCTGAGCTTGTCAAGGGCGGTTCCGACAGGCTCAACCTGCGAAAAGAGCAGGTTTTGCGTAAATTCTGTAGATAAACATTACAATGGCAAAACGATCTGTATCTCTGCAACTTTTTCAATCCCGGCAATAGCCAGTGTAAGTTTACCAAATATCCTATATGTCAGAATAATATCTGTTCTAAAATGGTTATCAAGTCTGTATGATAACATTAAAGAATAGATCAGGAGCAAAATCGTATGCCCAGAAATGGAATAGCACAGCGAGAATGGATAATTGCTTTGGGTGTGGCGGTGGCTACGGCCGTCATCGGCATGATTCCCTATCTCCTGGGCAGCAGCCTGGTTCCGGATGGCGTCGTATACACCCACCTCATCATGAATCCTGAAGACGCCCAAACCTATTGGGCCAAAATGCTGCAAGGATTCAATGGCAGTCTCCTGTACACCATTCCCTTCACTCCGGAACCTCATCAAGGGGCATTTGTCGGCGTCTTCTACGTCTGGCTGGGGTATTTGGGGCGGCTGACTGGCTTATCACTCACAACAATCTGGCATTGGTCGCGCACCGGTTCGGCCATCATTCTTTACATCATCACCTTCCGCTTTGCCGCCGAATTTTTCCCGACCAACAAAAATGCTCGCTGGACCGCTTACCTCCTGGCTATCTTTGGTTCCGGACTGGGTTGGTTCTTATTTGCCATCGGGCAGCCCTACTGGTTGGGCTCCTTCCCGGTAGATTTCAAACAGCCGGGCGCCCATCTGTTCTTCACCGCCCTGACTTATCCCCATATCATCATCGGCACGGCCGTTATCCTGGTTGACATGCTGGTGCTGAAAAAAATTGGCGACTGGTACATGGAAACCGGCGCCTGGCGCTTGGTAGACAGCGACGATTATGACGCCCACAAACGACGCATCTGGCTCTATGCCACAGCCGCCGGTTTCGCCAATATCCTGTTAGGCATCGTTTACCCCTTCCTGATCTACATCGTGGCCCTGACAGCACTGCTTTACTGGCTTTACCTCTGCTGGCGCAGCCGGTCGTTTTTATGGCAGCAAGCCTTGATGATTGCCCTCCTATTTGTCATCCCCGCCCCGCTCTACCTCTATTACTTACAGGTATGGCGCACCAATCCCATTTTCCAGATGTGGGATGCGCAGGCAGGCACACCGGCGCTACCCTGGCCCCATTATTTGCTGGCTTATGGCTTGATGCTGGCACTGGGACTGTGGTTCTGGTGGAAAAAGCCGGAAGAACGGCGTCATTTTGCTGTTTTGTGGCTGTGGGTTCTGGCGGCTGCCCTGCTGTTATTTTCGCCAATCAATGCCCAGCGCCGTTTTGTCCAGGGAGTGCATGTAGCTCTGGCTGTATTGGCTGCGGCTGGTTTGGTGCTGGAACTGCTGCCCCGCGCCCA
This sequence comes from Chloroflexota bacterium, assembly GCA_024278255.1. Lineage (GTDB taxonomy): Bacteria > Chloroflexota > Anaerolineae > Promineifilales > Promineifilaceae > JAJRTP01. Next base: position 3,817 of record JAJRTP010000050.1, read on the forward strand.
ACGCACCTGGACGTGGATTGCCCTGACCACCCGGCCCCGCTATACCACTCAAAAATTGACGCGCTTTGTCCTGATCTTCTTCATCATCTTTATGAGCCTGTCCAACCTGTATTTGCTGGCTGATGTAACGCTGGTAGCCACGGTGGAACAACCATATCCCCTCTTCCGTCCCGCCGATGAATTGGCTGCCGTCAACTGGCTGCGGGAAAATGCGCCGGCTACGGCCGTTGTCCTGGGCGAATATGAGACGGGTAATTACGTAGCTGCCCAGGCCGGGCAGCGCGTCGTCCTGGGACATTGGGCAGAGACAGCCAATTACCCGGAAAAGGAAACGGCCGTTACCCAATTCTTCACCGGCAGCACAACCGACACCTGGCGCGACGAACTACTGCTCAACTACGGCGTCAGCTACGTCTGGTACGGCCCCCGCGAGAAAG
>JAJRTP010000652.1 GCA_024278255.1 Chloroflexota bacterium
CCAGCCCGATGCGGCGCTGGTTTATGGTGTGGCGCAGTTGGTCAACCGGCAGGACGAACCCCTCATGCAGCTTTACCCCGATTTCCAGGGCAACGCATTGGTCCAAACCCTTGCCGGGGAATGGCTGCCCTTGCAGGCATCTTTGCTTCGCAGTGACGCATTTTGGGCGGCGGGCGGTTTCAATACCCGCATCGCCGGCATCGAGGATGTGGATTTGACCCGCCGCCTGGCTTTGGTTGGCGACGTGTCCGGCACGCCGGAACTGGTGGCCTTTGTGGGGATGGGCGCAGAGAACAGCACGACGGATGGGGCCAAGGCGCGTTTGCTGGGGCAGGCGGCGCGGGAAACTATTTTTGAAGATGGGCAAGCCTGGCCCCGCCTGTGGGCCGCGGCAGACAATGCGTATTGGCGGGGGCGCATTGCCCGCGCTTACCTGACGTCGGCGGTGTGGAATGGGCGTCGGCAGTTATACGCCACGGCCGTCAGTCGTTTGTTATGGGGCGGCGTCAGCAGCCTGCGGGCCGTTTTGGATTGGCCGCGCCGGGAGTATTGGCGGGCTGTCCTGCGGCCGCATCAAGGTGTGGCCTTTGCGCGGGGGCCGGCTGGTGATTAAGCCTTTTTGCACGACGGTAATCCCCACCATCGGCCGGGACAGCCTGGCGCGGGCGGTGGAGAGCGTTCTGGTCCAAGCCCTGCCGGATGCGGCGTTTGAGATTGTGGTGGTGAATGATTCGGGACGGCCGTTGCCTCCGGCAGATTGGCAGCACGCTCCCTGTGTTCGGCTGCTGCATACCCGCTGCCGGGAACGCAGCGTGGCCCGGAATACAGGCGCAGCGGTGGCGCACGGCCGTTACCTGCACTTTCTGGATGACGATGACTGGCTGCTGCCCGGCGCGCTGGCCCGCTTTTGGCAGGCGGCGCAATCGCAGACGGCTGACTGGTTGTACAGTGGCTTTCAATTTGTAGACGGGGACGGCCGTATCCTGGAAGATAACCCCGTGGACGAGAGCGGTAATGTTCTGGTGCGGCTGCTGGCTGGAGAATGGCTGCCTTTGCAAGCCTCCCTCATTCGCAGCGACGCTTTTTGGGCCGTCGGCGGTTTTGACCCCGCGCTGACTATGTTTGAAGACAACGACTTGGCCCGGCAAATCGGGCTGCGCGGCGAGATGCAAGCCATTCCCGGCCTGGCGGCAGCCATAGTGCGGGATAAATCGGCCACGACGTCGGATTATAGTTTGCTGCAAACGGCCCATCACCAATCGCGGGAGAAATTATTGAACCAGGCAGGTACGTTTACCCGACTGCGGGCTTCGGCGTCTGCCCGGCCGGTGAGACCGGCTTACTGGCAGGGACGCATTACCTCCGCCTATGTCAATTCGGCTTTGGGGAATGGGCGGCAGGGGCGCTGGCTGCGGGCGGCGGGGCGGCTGCTCAGTGGGCTGGGGAATGTACCGCTGGCCGGGCGGGGCGCGTTGACGGCCGATTTTTGGCGGGGGGCGCTGCGGCCGCATCAAACGCAGGGTTTTTTCCGGCAGGATGGGGTGGCGTGATGGGCCGGTGGGCTGAGTGGCAGGCGCGGCTACGTAAAGCGTGGGCCATTTATGGGGTACGGCCGTTCCAAATCCGTCAGATAGCCCGTTCCATCGAACATATTTCCGGGCCGTTGGACGTGGAGATGGGGCCGGATGATCTGGCGGTGTTTTGCCTGCTGCGGGATGGGGAACTGTACGTCCACTCGTTTATGCGGCATTATCTGGCGCTGGGGGTGAAGCACATTTTTTTGCTGGACAACGGTTCAACGGACCGGACGCTGGAACTGGCCCGGCAATATCCGCAGGTGACGATTTTGCGCTCCCGCCTGCCGTTCAGGACGCACAAGATGGCTCTGCGCCATTACCTGATCCGCCGTTTTGCCGCGCCGAATCGCTGGGCGTTGTATGTGGATGTGGACGAGTTGTTCGATTATCCCTATTCTGACGAGGCGCCTCTGCCGGATTTTTTGGACTATTTGCGGCGGTATGGGTATACGGCCGTCGTCGCCTACATGCTGGATATGTTTTCCGACGTGCCCTTAGCCCGGTTGGATAGCGATATTGAGGATGATCTGCCCGGTAAATATCGCTTTTATGATTTGTCTGACATCATAAAGATGGATTATTACTTTCCCAAAAACGAACTGCCTGCGTCGGAAATCAAGGCATATTTTGGCGGGATTCGCCGCACATTGTTTGCCCCGGAAGAACTGCGTTTTGTCTTGACGAAACACCCGCTCTTTTTGTTGGACGGCCGTCTCCAACCCCTTTTTGTGGATGAACATTTTGTGCGTGGGGCGAAGGTAGCAGATGTTACGGCCGTCCTCTACCATTACAAATTCCTGGCCGATTTTGCCGAGCGCACCCGCCGCGCCATCCGGGAAGAGAATTACCACACCCGCTCTGAAGATTACAAGAAGTACTGGGCCAAACTGCAACAAGCGCCGGATTTGTCGCTGATACGGCCGTCTACCCGCGAATTGGGTCACGTGAATGAATTGGCGGCGCAAAAATTCCTGTATGTTTCTTCACAATACGCGCAATGGGCAACTGACGGCCGTAAGGCAACACAAAAGCCAATTTCCTGATAGAATCAGACGTAAATAATTTCGATAATTTGTGGAGTTGGGTCATTGACCCAATTACCAGTTACCCAATTGCCTATGCCCAACGAACTTACTTTACCACACGGCCGTATCGCCCTCCCTCTCTTTTTACCCGATGGTACACAGGGCGTGGTGCGCTCCGTGGATGCGGCCGATTTGGAGCAGGTGCAGATTCAGGCGGTGCAGATGAATGCCTACCATCTGATGCAAAAGCCCGGTTCCTCCACCATTCAGGCGCTGGGCGGCCTGCACCGCATGACCGGCTGGACGCGCCCCGTCTTTACCGATTCCGGCGGCTTTCAACTGTATTCCCTGCTGCGCCAGAATGCCAAAAGCGGGGCGATTAGCGACAAAGGGGCGGTGTTTCGGCCCGAAGGCTCTGACCGCAAATTTAATTTGACGCCGGAGAAATCCGTCCAATTGCAGATGGCCTACGGCGCGGACATGGTGATTTGTCTGGATGATTGTACGCACGTGGATGATCCGTTGGCGGAACAGGAAAAGTCGGTGCGGCGCACGGTGGCCTGGGCGCAGCGCTGTCGCCGGGAATTTGACCGGCTGGTGGCGGAGAAGGGATTGGGGGAGGGGGAACGGCCGTCTCTCATGGCGGTAGTTCAGGGTGGAGCCTCCCGTGGCTTGCGCCAACAGTGCGCCGAGTCGCTGCTGGAGGTTGGTTTTGACGCTTACGGGTATGGCGGCTGGCCGCTGGATGGGGACGGCCGTTTGCTGATAGAATTAGTTGCGTATACCCGCCAGCTAATCCCGCCTCAATTCTCTTTGCATGGCCTGGGGATCGGCCATCCGGCCAACATCGTCACCTGTGTGGGGTTGGGCTACAATATTTTTGACAGCACCATGCCTACGCGGGATGCCCGGCACGGCCGTCTCTATGCCTTCACCGTAGACCCGGCCGTCACCCGCCTGGATGAACAAGGCGATTTCTTCCGTTATATCTATATAAAGGATAAAAAACACGTCAAAACCAATCGCCCCATCTCCGAATTTTGCGATTGTCCGGTATGCAGTCGTTATTCATTGGGCTATTTGCATCATCTGTTTAAACTCAACGACAGCCTCTACCCGCGCCTGGCAACTATGCATAATCTCCGCTTTATGACCCAGCTAATGGATTCTTTACGGAAAAATAAGGAATAAAGAATGTCAGTAACAGTAACTATTCCGGCCACCAGTGCCAATCTTGGCCCCGGTTATGATTGTTTGGGGCTGGCGCTGGGTTTGACCAATCGTATTACGTTTACAGAAGTGGCGGAACCGGGTTTGCGCATCACGGTGACGGGGACGGACGCGCATAAGGTGGCGACGGACGAGACGAATCTGGTTTACCAGTGTGCCCAAATTGTGTTTGACGAGGTGGAGCAACGGCCGTCCGGCCTCCACATTCATCAGGAAAACAGCATTCCGGTGGGCAGCGGGTTGGGCAGCAGTTCTACGGCCGTACTCGGTGGTTTGTTGGCGGCGAATGAGTTGGTGGGACGGCCGTTTACCCGCGCAGAAATCTTACAGATGGCCGTGGCTGCCGAAGGCCATCCCGACAACGTGGCTCCGGCCTTGTACGGTGGTCTCATCCTGGGCATTGCCGGTAGTGAGGGGCTGCACATCGAGCATCTGCCGGTGGCCGAGATGCGCGTGGTTGTCGTTCTGCCCGATTTCCATCTGCTCACCAGCGAAGCCCGCGCCGCCCTGCCCGCCAAAGTAACCATCCCGGACGCCGTTTTTAACGCCAGCCGCACCCCTTTGCTCATCCGCGCTTTGGAAACGGCCGATTACGGCAAACTCACTCTGGCGATTCAGGACAAACTGCACCAGCCGTACCGCATCCCCCTTATCCCCGGTCTGGCGGAGGCATTTGCGGCGGCGTATGCGGCGGGGGCAGCCGGCGTGGCTCTGAGCGGCGCCGGCCCCAGTTTGATTGCTTTTGCGCCATCGGGACATGAAGCGATTGGGGAAGTAGTTACGGCCGTGTTTGCCCAGCATCAACTCCCCAGCCGCACCTGGATACTGGAGATTGACCGCCATGGCAGCCGAATACAGGCGTCAGGTTTGTAGCAACAGGTTCGTAGTAACAGGTTCGTAGTAACCGCTTTAGCGGTATATTCACGACTGAAGTCGTTACTACGAACTCTTGTGTTACTATTTTTGGGCCGCTCGCAATCTTTTACGGGAATCGTTACAATAAACGTGTTATGAACAGGATTTATCATTCCCAATCCGCCAGGAGACATTAAAATCTATGCCCCATTCGCAATTACCCATCCGCGCCTCTGGCATCCGGGATAATCTCAGCCGGGGTTCCGTGGGCGATTTCCTGCGCGAAAAAATTCAGGACGGTTCCGCGCTTGCCATCGTTTCCGCTTATTTCACCATTTACGCTTACGCGGCTTTGCAAGACAAGCTGGACAACATTGCGGAACTCCGGTTCCTTTTTGGCGAACCCCGCTTCATCAAATCCCTCGATCCGGACAAGACCGATACCAAAGCCTTTGAAATTTTAGACAATGGCCTGAAACTGCATAACCAACTCCAACAAAAGCGTGTTGCCCAAGAATGTGCGGCCTGGATGGAAGAGAAAGTGCAAATTCGCTCCATCAAACAATCTAACTTACTTCATGGCAAGTTGTATCATCTTAAAGACAACAACGGCCGTAATGATGCCATCGTCGGTAGTTCCAATTTTACGGTACGTGGTTTAGGTTTAGGCTCAGATGGCACAAATAACATCGAACTCAATTTAGAAGTAGATGGCCGCCGCGACCGTGAAGACCTGAAACTTTGGTTTGAGGAATTGTGGAACAATGAAGAACTCGTCAAAGATGTCAAAGCAGAAGTGTTACTGTTTTTAGAAAAACTATACCGCGACAATCCACCTCAATTTATTTACTACAAAACCCTGTTTCATATTTTCGAAAGATATTTAGAAGATCAGGCACGGGGCGGTTTACTGGATGAAGATATTCGCTTGACAGATACTGACATCTGGAATGCCTTGTTTGAATTTCAGAAAGATGGTGTCAAAGGGGCCATCAACAAAATTCTGGCCCATAACGGCTGCATCATCGCCGACAGTGTTGGGCTGGGCAAGACCTATGAAGCCTTAGCCATCATTAAATACTTTGAACTACTCAATGATAAAGTGCTGGTCTTGTGCCCCAAAAAACTGCGTGAAAACTGGACAGTGTTCCAGGCGCAAAACAACAGTCCTCTGAACCCTTTCCTGAATGATCGCTTTGGCTTTACCGTTCTCTCCCATACTGACTTGAGCCGGGAAAAAGGATACTCCGGTGACGTTAATCTGGAAACACTCAATTGGGGCAATTACGATTTGATTGTCATTGATGAGTCCCACAACTTTCGCAATAACACCCGGGGCAAACGGGATGAAGACGGCAACCGCATACGCAAAAGCCGGTATGAACGGTTGATGGAAGATATTTTGCAGAGCGGCGTCAAAACGAAAGTGCTGCTGCTATCGGCTACACCCGTCAATAATAATCTGAAAGATTTACGCAATCAGCTTTATTTTCTAACTGAAGGTCGGGATGATGCTTTTACGGCCACGATTGGTATTCCCAGCCTGAAGGATACGCTGGCCAATGCCCAACGCCGCTTTACCGAATGGGCCAGGCGGGATAACCGGGATACCCGTCTTTTGCTGGAAGCGTTGGATTCTGCCTTCTTCAAGCTGCTTGATGAACTAACCATTGCCCGGTCGCGCAAGCACATCCAAACCTATTACCCGGAAACCATTGCCCGGCTGGGCGGCTTTCCCAAAAGGGCGGCGCCTGTTTCCATCTATGCGGATATTGACAGCAAAGGCCGTTTTCTCTCTTATGACCGGCTCAATGATGAGATTTCCAATTATCGTCTGTCGTTGTTCAATCCTTCGGCCTACGTGCTGCCTGAATTTGCGGATTTGTATGAAGTAGACCAGATCGTTCAGTTTACCCAGCAAGCCCGCGAACATTACCTTATCGGCATGATGAAGGTCAATTTTCTCAAGCGGCTGGAAAGCTCGGTGCATTCTTTTGCCATTACCATGAACCGCACCATAGATAAGATTGAGAATCTGGAAGATCGCCTAGCCCGGTTCAAGGCGTTGCAGGAGAGTAATCCCGATTTTGATTTTGAGGAGCTGCAGGTTGAAGACCTGGAAGATGAGGAACTGCAAGAAGCGCTGCAAGTCGGTAAGAAGCTGAAATTTAACTTTGCTCATTTGAACATTGATGCCTGGTTGGCCGATTTGCGGGAAGATAAGCAGCAGCTTTCATTATTGGCGACAAATGCTGAATCTGTCACGCCGGAACGGGACGCCAAACTGACTGAATTAAAGCGGCTCATTCAAAACAAGGCGCAAAATCCTGCGATAAACCGGGATGGTAAACTCAATCGCAAAGTGTTGGTGTTTACTGCTTTTGCCGATACGGCCGTTTATTTATATGACAATTTGCGTGAGTGGGCGCGGCAGGAATTGGGGGTTCATATTGCGGCCGTAACCGGCGGTTCTTCAGCAGACAAAACGACGTTGGGCCGGGCCGAATTCAATCACATTTTGACGAACTTCTCCCCGATGTCCAAAGGGCGGGCGCGCATTCCCACTATGCCCCAGGATGAGGAAATTGATTTACTCATTGCTACGGACTGCATTTCTGAAGGGCAAAACTTGCAGGATTGCGACTATCTTATCAACTATGACATCCATTGGAACCCGGTACGCATCATTCAGCGCTTCGGCCGTATTGATCGTATTGGCAGCCGCAATAACACAATACAGTTGGTAAACTTTTGGCCTACGCCGGATTTGAACAAATATATCAAGCTAAAAAACCGGGTGGAAGCACGCATGGCGTTGGTGGACATCGCCGCCACGGCCGAGGATAATCTGCTGCGACCGGAAGATGTGCAAGATTTGATTCAAGATGATTTGAAGTACCGGGACAAGCAGTTATTACGCTTGAAAGATGAAGTGCTGGATTTGGAAGATTTTAGTGAAAGCGTGGCGCTGAACGAATTTACGCTTGATGATTTCCGCATTGAGTTAGCTAAATACATTGAGAGTAATCGCCAGTTGTTGGAGGAAGCGCCATTAGGCTTATACGCTGTGGCGCCGACTGACCCCAATGTGCCGCAAATTCAGCCTGGTGTCATTTATTGTTTGCGTCAAAGAGGACCGGGAGAGGATTTGGAAACAATTAACCCGCTGCAACCTTATTTTCTGGTGTATGTCCGTGATGATGAGGAAGTGCGTTACTCCTTTGCCCAGCCCAAGCAAATTTTGGATATTTATCGGCTGCTCTGCGCTGAGCAACCTCGTGCCCATGAAGCTTTGTGCAATCTTTTCGACCAGGAAACGAACAATGGGCAGGAGATGGATAAATACAATGATTTGCTGGCCAGTGCGGTAAAATCAATTGAACGAACTTTTAAGAAACGGGCGGCAGCCCAGTTACAAGCCGGCCGGGGCGGGGTATTGCCTACTCGCCAGCAGCAGGTGCATGAGCAAACGGATTTTGAATTGATTACCTGGTTGGTAATTCAATAAGGTTTGTAGTAACGGCTTCAGCCGTAAGAACCGCTAAAGCGGTTACTACGAACACGTTGAGGTTTGTAGTAACGGCTTCAGCCGTAAAAACCGCTAAAGCGGTTACTACGAACGGTGGTTACTACGAACGGGTTACCATGAACCTATAACAAAAATATGTATGAGTACCGAAAACTCACACCAGAACAACGTAAGGAATTGGTTGAAGAAAGACTGGCTAAAGGCTACCCGCCACACCAACCGCCACATCCAGTGCAGGAGGAGGCTTATTATTTGTTAACGGCCGTATGCTACAACCACCAACCCCACGTCAATACCCCAACCCGCCGCCAGACGCTGCTGGACGCCTTGTTCGCCCATTTCATTGAACGCGGCATGGAAATAATGGCTTGGGTTGTATTGCTAAATCATTACCATCTGCTGGTACACGTCAGCGAATTTGGGTTGTTGGGTGATATTTTTCGGCTGGTACACGGCCGTTTTGCCTACGAATGGAACCGGGAAGACAACACACGCGGGCGCAAAGTATGGTACCGTTACACAGACCGTATGATCCGCTCCGAACGTCACTACTACACCACCCTCAACTACATCCATTTCAACCCGGTCAAACACAAGCTGGTACAAACACCATACGATTGGCAGTGGAGCAGTGTCCATTGGTACCGGGAGCAGTTTGGCCGTGATTGGCTGCGTGATGTGTGGCAGCGATACCCTGTCCGTGATTACGGCAAAGGATGGGATGATATTTAAGGGAGGGTTCGTAGTAACGGCTTTAGCCGTTTAACCGCTGAAGCGGTTACTACAAACCGTTACAAACCGTTACTACAAACCAAAACATTATGTCCAACCAAACCAAACAGCACATACAACAAGCCATCCAGCAGTTTAGTCAGGGCAGCTTGCGCCAAAACAGTTTGCACTTGCTGGCAGCCCTCGGCTACGAAAGCGAGCGTCGGATTGAGATAGAGAACACTCCGGCTGCCTTCCTGTCCGTCTTTGATCAAGCCGGCGCTTTTCGGCAGGACAAAGCTTTGTTCGCCGATTGGCAGAGCGTTGACGTCTTGTGCCAGATCACCGACGCCGAAATCCGCCGGGCCAACCAGATGATTTTACTGGACAGCGCCGGTAAGGTCATAGATAACGCCATCATCGAGTCTTATCTCTTTATCGCCATTGCGTTACGCGGCGGGCAGTATACCCGCACCCAACTGGCCCAGGCAACCCGCGAAGTGAACAAACTGTTCACAATGCCAGTGATGCTCATTTTCCGTTATGGGCAAACGCTCACCCTTTCCCTGATCAACCGGCGGCTGCACAAGCGGGACCGCAGCAAAGACGTCCTGGAAAAAGTGACGCTGGTCAAGGATATCCGTATTGCCAACCCGCACCGGGCGCACGTGGAGATTTTGTTCGATTTATCGCTGGACGAACTGTACCGGGCGCATCAATTCAGCAGCTTTGTGGAACTGCACAAGGCGTGGCAAAAGACGCTGGACAGCGCCGAACTGCACAAGAAATTCTTCAAGGAGATTGCCAACTGGTACTTCTGGGCCGTCAATGAAGTGACCTTTCCCGAAGACGCCGGGCCGGAGGAAACGCGCAGCGCCGCCAGCGTCATCCGCCTCATTACCCGCCTCATTTTTGTCTGGTTTCTCAAGGAAAGGGGGCTGGTTCCCGACGAGTTGTTTAACCGGCGAAAGCTGGACGATCTGTTATTGTGGAATGATTTTAACGACAGTACCTACTACAAGGCGGTTTTGCAGAACCTCTTTTTTGCCACGCTGAACCAGGAGATGAACACGCCGCAAAAGCCCGATAACCGCAAATTCCGGGGGAAGCGGGAAAAGGGGCAGGCGCAGCATTTTATGATCCACAACGTCTACCGGTACGAGCGGTATTTCCGCGACCCGGCGGCCGCGCTGGCGCTGTTTGCCGACATTCCCTTTTTGAATGGCGGTTTGTTTGAATGTCTGGACAGGCGGGTGGAGGGTAAAACGATCCGGATTGACGGCTTTTCCGACCGGCCGGATAACCCGCTGCGCGTGCCGGACGAATTGTTTTTTGGCGAAGAACGCCAGATTGATTTGAATGAGACCTATGGCACGAAGGGGAAACGGTACCGGGCGCGCGGCCTGATTGAGACGTTGAACCGGTACAAGTTTACGATCACGGAAAATACGCCCATTGAAGAGGAAATTGCCCTGGACCCGGAACTGCTGGGTAAGGTGTTTGAAAATCTGCTGGCGGCGTATAACCCGGAGACGGGGACGACGGCGCGGAAGCAAACCGGCTCTTTTTACACCCCGCGCGAGATCGTCAATTATATGGTGGATGAATCGCTGCTGGCTTATCTGGAAACGAAGGTTCGCCCCGTTCGTCGTCCCGTTCGTCGTTCCGTTCGTAGTAACCGCTTCAGCGGTTCCGGCGGGGCAACGGCTGAAGCCGTTACTACAAACGTTACTACAAGCGTTACTACAAACCTGCGCCACCTGTTTGCTTATAACGAGGAACCACACCGCTTTAACGAAGCGGAAACCGCCGCCTTGATTGAAGCGATTGACCACGTGAACATCCTCGACCCGGCCTGCGGCTCCGGGGCGTTCCCGATGGGGATTTTGCACAAGCTGGTTTTTATTCTGGGCAAGCTGGACCCGCGCAATGCCCGGTGGAAGGAGCGGCAGATTGAACCGCTGCGGCAGGCGATTGAGGCCGCCAAAGCGATACCGGACGGCAAGATACGAACGCAGACGATTCGGGAACTGGAGGAGCAGATTGAAGCGGTGGAAGCCGCCTTTGCCCGGAATGAACTGGATTACGGCCGTAAGTTATATCTGATCGAAAACTGCATCTACGGCGTAGACATCCAGCCGGTGGCGGTGCAGATCGCCAAACTGCGCTTCTTCATCTCCCTGGTGGTAGACCAGCGCATTGACGACCAGGCGCGTAACCGGGGCATCCTGCCCCTGCCCAATCTGGAGACGAAGTTTGTGGCCGCCAACACGCTGCTGGGGATTGACAAGCCGCCACAGATGGCCTTGCGCAACCCGGCGATCCGGCAGAAGGAAAAGGAACTGGCCGAGGTGCGCAGCAAATACTTCCGGGCGCGCACGCCGCGCACGAAGGAGAAGTGGCGGGCGGCCGATAAACGGCTGCGGGCGGAAATTGGGGAACTGCTGGGCAAAGAGGGGGCGCTGCGCAACGAGGACGTGCGGCGGCTGGCGGCTTGGGACCCGTATGACCAGAACGCCAGCGCCGATTTCTTTGACCCGGAGTGGATGTTTGGCCTGGACGGCGGCTTTGACGTGGTGATTGGCAACCCGCCTTACGTGCGGCAGGAGAAGATCAAGGAACTCAAACCGGCTCTGAAACAGCAGTACAGTTGTTATACCGGCGTGGCCGATTTGTACGTGTACTTTATCGAGGGAAGCTACCGCTGGCTGAAGGAGCAGGGCGTGTTGTGCTACATTTGCTCCAACAAATATTTCCGGGCGGGGTACGGC
>JAJRTP010000653.1 GCA_024278255.1 Chloroflexota bacterium
CGTTACCGTTGCATGAACGGTAAGTAAAGATAGCGGCGCAGATCGAATAGGTAAACGGCTCCGGCGGTACGCGCCCCGACTAAAACCAGTCCCCGGTCTACGGCCGTACTAATCCCAAATTCAGCCCCGTCTGTTACGTCGCTGCCGATCAATACGGCCGTCAGCCCCCACATATTTTCGCCGCCCTCATTTTGCCTGAAGACGTATGCCTTGTCCGCTCCCGGCGCGCCCACAACCAGCATATCCCCCGACAAAGCCAACCCTGTGCTGAAACTATCGTACGCCAAGCCATTTGTAACAGTGATTTTACGGATTTGGCCCCATTGATTAATGCCGTTTTGGTGACGGCCGTATAAATAAACAGCGCCCTGAGAAACCTGTCCGTTCACATCCGCCGCAAAATCTCCCAGCGCCACAACATCACCGCTGATAGCCGCGTGATGGCCAAACGAGATGCTCCCCATTCCGTCTTCAGGAGTCAATTTGATCGTTTCCGTCCAACGGCCGTCCGGCTGGTGTGTGAAAATGTATTGGTTGATTACGGCCGTATCTCCCGACAAAGCCACCGACTCTGCAAAATAACTGTTGGTCACGCCATCGCTGGCTGTCAAAACAGCCGTTTGTCCCCAATTATCCGGCCCGCCCGCACCTTGTTCAAACAAATAAGCTGCGCCCTGCCGGGGATTCCCGCCCACAGTCTTGCCGGGCGTGCCCACCAGAAGACGGCCGTTGTCCAAAGTCAAAAAACCAAACCAATCGGCCATATCGCCTTGTGCGGCCGTGATTTTTCTGGTAAATGTCCAGTTATCCGGTCCGCTGCCGTTTTGCTCAAAGAGATATACAGCCCCTTGTGCCGCCCGACCATTTATCGTGGCAAATGGCGCGCCCACAGCCAGCACACCGGCAGAATAGGACGGTAAAACGCCAAAAGAATCCCCGTTCATCCCGTCATAAGCCGTCAGCGTAATGGCCTCGCCCCATTGGGCCGGCCCGCCTGTGTCCCGGCCAAAAACATGAACGACGCCCGGCGTATTACCTCCCTGCATCTGGCCCGGCGCCCCCACAAAAGCTATGTCGCCGGACAAAACCAGCGTTACGCCAAAATCATCGCCTGGTATTAACCCTGTAGGAATCAATTTCCCCGTTTCCGTTAGCGTAACGGCCGTTGCATCCGCTGCCGAATATTTTTCCGGCAAAGAAGACATTCCGGCGACTAATCCTATAATGACTATCAGAAAGAAAAGACCGATACTTACGGCCGTAAAAACCCGCCCCGCTCTCAACATTTATTTTACCTCCCGTAATCTACGACATAAATTAACCGTCTGACAGACCAACTCTACAATCTTCAAAGTCAATACATTTTGCAAAAATGTATAAAATATTATACAATCCCGGATATGAGCAACGAAAAACCCATAAAGTGGATCGGCTCAAGCCTGAAAGATCTCGCCGCTTTTCCCGATAATGCCAAACGAGCGGCAGGCTATCAATTATACCGCTTGCAACGGGGACTGGAACCAGAAAACTGGAAACCGCTTAAATCAATAGGCGCAGGCGTAAGAGAAATACGCATCAGTGAAAATAAGGGCATATTCAGAGTTGTTTACGTGGCAAAATTTGCAGACGCTATTTATGTTCTCCATTCATTTCAGAAAAAGACGCAAAAAACAGCCAGAAAAGATATTGATCTGGCAAGGGCCAGATACGCCAAAGTAATCGAGGCGCAGTCGAGGAAAAAATAACATGGAAAAAGTTGATACAACCATAACCCATATCACTCCTTCCGATGGCAACGTTTTTGCCGATTTGGGTTTTGCTCCTGAAGAAGCGGCCAAGTTGAAAATCAAGGCGCAGCTTATGATACAGCTTGGCGAATGGATAAAAGAGGAAAACCTGAAACAGGATGACGCCGCCCGCTTATTGCAAGTCAGCCGCCCTCGGGTTTCAGATGTGGTCAGAGGGAAAACCAACAAATTCACAATTGATGCGTTGGTAGACATGCTGGAAAGGGCCGGCAAGCACGTTACAGTTCAGGTTGCTTGAGTCAAATCTCCGGCAATATTTGCTTCCGCATTTGATAACTATCCATCTCCCCGCAAAATATCATCCAGTTCCACCAGATGCAGCCCTTCCCACAAATATGAGTTTAGATCCATACGGCCGTTTTCATCCACTGCCACCCCCTCTTCCCGTAATATATGGGCCTGGTCTACGGCCGTATGCTCCCGGTTGACAATACTGATGCGCCCCTGACTGTTCACCACCCGCTGCCAGGGAACCGTCGCCGAGGTGTACGCCGCGCCGCTCTCCGCATCCTTCAAAGCGCTCAGAGCGTACCCGACTGCCCGCACTGCGTGAGGCCGGCCGAGCATTTGGGCGATACGGCCGTAACTCGTCACCTTTCCCACTGGAATCCGCTGCGTCACCTGATATACTTGCACGTAAAAATTAGATGATGTACTCATAGATGGATCATATCCGGCTTGATAGCCGTTGACCACTTTAATTTGACTAAAATCTTAACAACATGTTCACGTAAACTTGCCCGAAATAGTGATATAAACCACAAAGGATGCAGAAGATGGAACCATTTTATAACCGGCAACGTTATATGTGGAGAAAAGCATGAGGAGCTTTACATGAATTGGACTGTTTTAGTTGTAGATGATGAGCCGTTGACGCAAGATTTATTGCGTCTCATGTTAGAGCCGGCCGGATTTCGGGTATCCGGCGCCGAGGATGGGCTGGAAGCCTTACAGATGGTCGAAGAAGAGCGACCGGACGTCATGATCCTCGACGTGATGATGCCCAGAATGGATGGCATTGCCGTATGCAAAACCTTGCGCAGCAACGCCAATACAGCCGATCTGCCTATTGTTATGTTAAGTGGAAAAACCCACCTGGGTGCTGTCGAAGAAGGCTTGCAGGCCGGGGCCAATCGTTACCTGCCCAAACCCATGTCTCGCATGGATTTGATCCAAAATCTACGAGAGGTATTGGCGGAAAAAGCCCAGGCCACCCCCATTTAGCGACAACTGTTTTAGAAGTTCAACTTCTCAGAGAAGTTGAACTTCTTGGCTGAATTAGGAGAATTCAAAGGAGCGCAGCATTGCCTGCGCTCTTTTTGTTTCCCCATCTCATCCACAGCCTTGCTCTTTATGCTATACTAAAAATATACCCACAAGGAGGCTCTAATGTCTGCAAAAATTTTAGGTATTGATGTCAGCCGCTGGCAGGGCAAGATTGATTGGGCTACAGTAGCCCGCGCCGGTTACACATTCGCTGTTTTACGGGCCACGTCGGGGAATTATTACACAGACCCCACCTTCTACATCAACTGGCGGGATGCCAGCGAGGCCGGTTTAGCCCTCTCCGCCTACCACGTTGTTGTGCCCGGTATTCCCGCCCGGTCCCAAATTGATCGCTTTCTTTCAGTACTGGACGGCCGTCAAGCAGCCTTCCCTTTAGTCCTGGACGTGGAGATGGACAAAACACGGGACAAAAAGCCGGTCACCGCCGCACAACTCACCCCGTTGGTCGTTGAATGTGCCCAACTGGTCGCCGCTCTGGACGGCCGTAACCCCATCATCTACACTGGCGTCTGGTTCTGGGACAGCAACATCCAGCGCCGCGACGACTGGGCACAGTACGACTTATGGGTCGCCTCCTACGGCGGCAGCCAACCCGCCCTGCCCGCCGACTGGCAGGAATGGCGCTTCTGGCAAACCACCAACGAAGGCAAAGTCCCCGGCGTCGCCTCCAAATTCACAGACCTGGATGAGTTCAATGGCACTGATGAAGAGTTTGCC
The DNA here is from genome assembly GCA_024278255.1 of Chloroflexota bacterium. Lineage (GTDB taxonomy): Bacteria > Chloroflexota > Anaerolineae > Promineifilales > Promineifilaceae > JAJRTP01. The sequence continues at coordinate 3,813 of JAJRTP010000653.1, forward strand.
CAATACCTCAGCCAACCAGCCCAAAAACCGGCGGCAAAAACTAAACCCAAGCCAAAACCAAAATCATCCTCGCCCCGCTTGACTGGTCGCGTCGTAGCCGCCCAACTCAACGTCCGCGCCGGGCCAGGACTTAATTACGACATCGTAGATACCCTGAAGCCGGGTGACAAAGTAGAAGTTTTTGACGTCAACGGCAAAGACGCCTGGATAAAAATTGGGCCTGACCGGTGGACGGCCGTCACCATCAACGGCAACCTGTTCCTGGAAATCGAATAACCAGCAAAAAAGCCACCCCATCAGAGGTGGCTTTTTTCTTACTGCGGGACCAGGATTCGAACCTGGACTAGACGGTTCAGAGCCGCCGGTTCTGCCATTAAACTATCCCGCACTACAAACCGCTTGCGGTACACATCTCAAGCGGCGAAATTCTACCAAAATAGTCCATTCAGGACAACATCATTTAATCTTGCCCAAACTGGGCCAGCGCCGCGTCAATCCGTTCCAGAGAGGGCAGCCGCCCCAAAGCCACAATACATTCAAACACCGGCGGTGACACCTTCTGCCCCGTAATCACCAGCCGCAGTTTGCCCAGAAACGGCCCCGCCTTATCTGTAGACGTATTGCGCACGCCAATCAACATCAACCCCTCGCCAATCGTATCCACGTCAAACGAATCCACAGTTGCCAAAAAATTCCGCGCCTCCCGGAAGGCATTTTGGGCCGCCGGCAGCGGCAATTTTTTATCCCACAATTTCTCCAGCGGTGGAACCGGCGTCTCTTCATACAAAAAGCGGACAAATGGCAGCGCGTCCGTAAACTTCTTCAGCCGGACGGATAGCGCCGGCATCAAAATCTCCAACTGCCCCACATCCACCTTATACCCTTCCTTCTCTAAAAACGGGGCGACGGCTTCCGCCAGAGCGCGCGGTTCCATCTCCTGAATGTACAGGCTGTTCAGCCAATCCAGCTTACTGTACGGCAGCTTGGTTGGGGATGAACTGACATCCGCCAGATCAAACCGCTCAATCGCCTCTTCCATACTGAACTTTTCCTGATCGTCACCAAACGTCCAGCCCACATTCGCCAAAAAGTTCAGCACCGCTTCCGGCAAATACCCCGCTTCCATAAACTCATCCGCCCGCACCAACACCTTTTCCCCGCTGTCCGTAAACGCCTGATGCCGCTTGCTCAGTTTACCCTTGCCGCTGGGATTCAGGATAACCGGCAGATGAACAAAAACAGGCGCCTCCCAGCCAAACGCCTGATACAAGTTGACGTGAATCGGCGCTGTATTGAGCCATTCCACACCCCGCGTAATGTGGGAAATCTCCATCAAATGATCATCCACGACGACTGCCAGATGGTAGGTTGGCAGGCCGTTGGATTTAAGCAGCACATAATCAGTAAACTGGTCATTATTGAAGGTCACGTCGCCGCGCAATAAATCAGGCACAACCGTTTCCCCTTCTAAGGGCATCTTGAAACGGATGACGTAGGGCTTGCCCTGCGCTTCCAGTTCCGCCACCTTATCCGCCGGAAAATCCCGGTAACGACGATCATAGCCAAAGGGAACGCCCTCTTCCCGCATTTGGGCCAGTTCTTCCGGGGTGGCAAAGCATTTGTATGCGTGTCCATTTTCCACCAGCCAGTTGGCCCATTTTTGGTACAGTTCCTGCCGTTCTGTCTGGATGTAGGGGCCGTAAGGGCCGCCCACGTCGGGGCCTTCGTCCCAGTCCAGGCCAAACCAGCGCAGGGTTTCCAGCAGATTTTCCTGCGCGCCGGGGACGGTGCGTTTGGTGTCTGTATCTTCAATACGCAGAATAAATTGGCCACCGTAATGCCGGGCATGCAGCCAGGCAAACAAAGCGGCCCACACGCTGCCAATGTGCATGTATCCTGTGGGGCTGGGAGCAAATCGGGTTCGTACTGTCATAAGTAATTTTCCGCCTTCTCATTCATGGCTTTACTGAAAAAAGATTGATTTCACCGCAGAGGTGCAGAGAACACAGAGATTTTTCTCTGGGAGACTCTAAATTCTTTGCGCTCTCTGCGCCTCTCTGCGGTTAGTTTTTTTCAGTAGACTCATTCATGCTTAGATATTTGTCTGAAATTTTACACCGTTCGATATTTGGTAGCCAGTTTGGTAACATTATCTTATGATTGCACCATTGTGAAACAAGAGATACGGGAGGCAATAATGACAACTTTACTGGTGAAGAACACGGCCGTACTAGCCACCATGGACGATACCAGACGAGAAATCCCCAACGGCGGGCTGTTCATCCGGGACAACATCATCGAACAAGTCGGCCCCACGGCCGAACTGCCGCAAACGGCCGACACCGTTTTAGACCTGAGCGACCACGTCGTCCTGCCCGGCCTGATCAACACCCACCACCACCTGTACCAATCCCTCACCCGCGTCCTGGCGCAGGACAACAACCTGTTCGATTGGCTGACCACCCTCTACCCCATCTGGGCCAATTTGACCGATGAGGCCATCTACGTCAGCACCCTGACCGGGCTGGCGGAACTGGCCCTGGCCGGCTGCACCACCAGCAGCGACCACCTGTACATCTTCCCTAACGACTGCACACTGGACAGCCAGATTCGGGCAGCCCAGGAGATTGGCGTCCGTTTTCACGCGGCGCGCGGTTCCATGTCGCTGGGGGAAAGCCAGGGCGGGCTGCCGCCAGACCGGGTGACGGAAGATGAAGACTTCATCCTGCGAGACAGCCGGCGGTTGATTGAGACGTATCACGACAACGGCCGTTACGCCATGATCCGCGTATTTTTAGCCCCCTGCTCCCCCTTCTCCGTCACCCCCGATCTGATGCGGGCATCGGCCGAGATGGCCCGCGCCTACGGCGTCCGCCTGCACACCCATCTGGCCGAAACCCTGGAAGAAGAGGAATTTTGCCTGGAAACCTTCGGCCAAAGGCCCGTACCCTACGTGCAATCGCTGGGCTGGACAGGGGATGACGTATGGCACGCCCACTGCGTCCACATGAGCGCGCCGGAAATCGAACTGTTTGGGCAAACAGGTACCGGCGTGGCCCACTGCCCCACCAGCAACATGCGCCTCGCTTCCGGCATCGCCCCTATTCTGGCCTTCCGGGACGCCAATGTGCCGGTTGGGTTGGGGGTGGATGGCTCCGCTTCCAACGACGGCGGCCATTTGCTGATGGAAGCGCGGCAGGCGATGCTGTTGCAGCGCGTGGCCCCGCACCGCTATCTGAGCGAAAAACCGGGCGGGCGCGGCGGCTTTGGCGGCCGTCCCGACGCGATGACGGCGCGGCAGGCGTTGGAATTGGCCACGCGGGGCGGCGCGGCCGTGCTGGGCCGGGATGATATTGGCTACCTGGCCCCCGGCATGAGCGCGGATTTTATTGCGTTGGATTTGAACAATATCGCTTTTTCCGGCGCATGGCACGATCCGGTAGCGGCCGTTGTGTTCTGCCAGCCGCCCAATGTGGCTTACGCGGTGATCAATGGCCGGGTGGTGGTGGAAAACGGCCGTATCGCCACCATTGATCTCCCCGCCGTCCTGGAACGCCACAACCAAATCTCTTTACAGATGGTACGCGGCGACTAAAATGCTGATAGCCACCAACGGTATCCTAATCAGCCAAAAAGGAGACGTGCTGCTCATTCAGCGGAACGACACGCGCACGTTTGCCCCGCCCGGCGGCACGCTGGAAGCAGGCGAACTGCCTACCGATGGCGTCGCCCGCGAAGTGCGTGAGGAAACCGGCCTGATCGTCCTGCCGGTACGCCTGGTGGGCCTCTCCTTTTTGCCAATCAAACCGCAGCCATACTTTGCCTTTTCTTTTCGCTGCCTGATGCGTGGTGGGGACATTCAGCCTTCCCCGGAATCCCCGCACGTGGGGTTTTACCCTTACGACAAACTGCCCCAGCCGATGGCTTCCATGCACCGGCGGCGGATTGAAACGGCCGTCACCCACACAGGCGGCCCCGTCATCTGGCGTACAGACAATCTTGGCTGGCCGGATCGCCTCGGCTATTTTTTGTTAAACAACGTCGTCTATCGCTACTATGCCTGGCAGCGGCGGCGGGGGAAAGGGCCGCCCTACCAGCCGCCGCCCTCGTGGCAAATTACTGTCCATACCGTCGTGCAAAATCCGGCGGGAGAGGTATTGTGGCTGAAAACCGGCGATCAATGGCAGCTTCCCGGCGGTTTGGCCGACGATCAGACGCCGCCCTGGGAAACGGCCGTATCCCACACCCCCGTTTCCAGCCAACTAACCAACCTGACCGGCGTCTACACGGCCAAAAATGCCGCCGAGATGACGCTGGTGTTTACGGCCGTAACCAACCAAACCACCCTCCCCGACTCCGCCCGCTGGTTCCCGCCCGACCAACCACCCCAAACTGACGCCGCCCAAATCCAATACCTGCAAGACGCCCTCGGCCCCAGTGAAATCACCCTGTTTCACAGCTTGCCTGCCGCAGTTTGAAAACATGCAGCTCATATCGTATACTCGTAGCCTTGTAACAACGCAGCAGTGTGCGAGACCAAAAGGAAGATATGGGCAGCCGCTCCCCAATACCATCTCTGGAAAGACGTTTAACCACCAACCTCACCCCCTCTGAGCGGATTGACACACTCCTGCAACTGGCGGAATTGCTTCGGCAGCCCGATCAGACAGATATGCCGCGTTTTTTCGCCGTTGTGCAAGAAGCGCTTGATTTATGTCAATCTGAAGAGGCGGCGGGACGGCCGAACTTGCCAGCTTATGCCGATGTCCTCAAACATTTAAGCTACTATTACCGTGCTGCCCAGGACAATTACCGTCAATCTCTCTCGTATGCTCGGCAAGCGTTGGCTTTGTATGAGACGTTGGCTGATATAACCAATCAGGCGCACTGCCATCTGCAAATTGCTTTTGCCCTCATCCGGTTAGGATCATATGCGGAAGCATTTACTCATTTGCAGCAGAACCGGGCCGTCATCCAACAATCGGCCGAAAAACACCACGTCGTTTTGTGGTGGCGCAGTCTGGGCAAGGTTTATTACAGTTTGGGGGAAACGGATCGGGGATACAGCTGCTTGCAAACGGCCGTTAACCTGAGCCGGCAGCTTGAGGGCATTTTCTACCAAATCACCTGCCTGGACTCTCTCTCCTATCATTTGCGGCTGCAAAGTCAATTTCAGGCAGCCGCAGAGACAGCCCAACAAGCCCAACAATTGGTTGAAGAACATCATTGCCAAACACAATCTGTCTTAGTCAACATTTACAACAATTTGGGTTTGGCTCTGCTGCATTTGGGCCAACTGGACGACGCGAGCCGCTATCTGCGCCAATCCCAAACCATTTGTGATCAGGGCGATTACAAATTGATGCGCCAGGAAATGCTGCGCGGTCTGGGCGAACTAGCTCTGGAAAAAGGAGAAGTTGACACCGCTCTGACCTATTTCCAACAGGCGCTGCCCATTGCCCAGGTATCCCAAATGCCGGAAGAATTGATATTATGCCACCAGGCAATGGTCCGTGCCTACGAACAGCAGGAGGATATTGAGCAAGCGTATCATCATTTCCGACAAGCGCATAATTTGGAAATTGCCCAGTTGAACGACAAAGCCTCGCAACGTTTCCAATATCTGGCCATCCGTCACCGGCTGGAATCGCTGGAGCAGGAAAATGAAGTGCTGCGGGAACTGCACCGGGAAAAAGACGAACTACTCAACCTGGTAGCTCACAATCTAGGCAATCCTCTGGCCAGCATTCAAATGACGCTGGATGTGCTGGAACGGGGCTGGCAGCGCTACTCAGCCGAAGATGTACAACATCGTTTGCAACGCATCCGGCAAAGTGTGGACTACATGGTTGAGTTAACGGCCCAATTGCTGGATATGGATCGTTTGGATAAGGGCCGGTTCCCCATGACGGTGACACAAACATCGCTGCAACCGCTGGTGGAGCATTATATGGAACAATTTATTTTGCAAGCGGCCAATAAAGGCATCCGTCTGGCGGTTGATAAAGGGGATGAAGACATTTACGTGCTGGCAGACAAACGCGCTCTGGCTCAAATTTTAGAGAATTTACTGTCCAATGCCATCAAATACTCGCTGCCCCAAACAAAGGTGAACATCAAGCTCAATGAGGACACCCAATTCGGCTATATTTCAGTGCAGGATGAAGGACTGGGGCTTTCGGCGCATGACCAGGATCTGTTATTCCACAAATTCGCCCGCCTGAGCGCCACGCCGACAGGAAAGGAACGCTCGATTGGCCTGGGGCTGTACATTACGAAGAAGATGGTGGAGATGATGAACGGCCGTATCTGGGCCGAGAGCGCTGGCAAAGGGAAAGGGAGCATTTTTACCGTACAATTGCCATTGGCCGAACAAATGGCTGCGTAAGCATTACAACAACAGATGCAGCTTTTCATAAATTTCGGGCCGTTTGACCAGGACAGATTCCCGGTATAGTTGGCTGAATTGAGACAGGTCAAGGAGGCGGAGTACGGCCGTATCTGCCACATCAGCCGGGAGCAGGCTGTGAAAACGGCCCATCTCCAGCCGGTTAGCCGCAGTAGCGACGCATTGCCGGACCGCCTCTATGCCAATCTTCTCGTCCCAGGCCGGCAGTTGGGTCAGCGGCGGCCGTACCAGCAGGCAGTATTCGTTGATCGTTTCGGCGGCGAGGGCCTGGTTGAGGAGTACGGCCGTTAACAATTCCCCCCATACCGTCCCCCAGAAATGAAAGAGGTAGATGCCATTTTCAGCCGGCAGAACTGCCATCTGCCCCGGCTGTA
>JAJRTP010000654.1 GCA_024278255.1 Chloroflexota bacterium
CTTGGCAAAAATCCAGACGGGCGGATGGTCGTAGACGCTGAACGCCTCCTCGGCAGCCAGATCGCCCGGCGGCGGCCAGCCCACTTCCGGCTGCGCGCCCCAACGCACCTTTCCCCCCACGTCGCTGATGTGCAGGGGGCCAATCTGGTAATCTACCTGGTTTTGGTAGGCCAGGGTAAAGCCCAATTCGCCGCTGAACAATGCTTCGTAATAACGGATCATCATCGGGTAGGTGAGGGGGATACGGGGCAGGCTCCAAAGGGCGCGCTGGCTGCTGAGGACGACGTAATCGGCTTCGTCCAGCCAGTCAGTTAGCTCCTGCCGCTTTTCAGGGGAGTCGGGATGGGTGACAGGGCGCTGGCTGTTTTGCACTTCGGTATAGTAGCCGCCGTATCCGGAACGGCCGTCTAATGAAACCGGTATCAAGTCGTCCCAATGCTCGTTCATCAGGAGGCTGGTACCGACCAGGACAGGGGCGTTCCCTTCGGTCAGTTCGACGAGGATTTGTTGGAAACTGTCTTTTTGCGCCGCCTGATCCGGCACGTCGAGGGTGACAGCTTCCCGTTGGCTGTTAAGGGTGACGGCCGTCTCCAAATTATTTCCATCTGTGTAACCGGCGACAAAAGTAATGGGCTGGTTGTCCGATCCGTCGGCCGTTTGCAGGTAGTTGAGACGCACGGCCATAATCACCCCATTTTCCGGCATAGGAAAGCCCAGGGTGAGCGGGCTGCCGTTGACGAAACCATACTCCTTGAGCGGCAGGTTGTACTCCTTCTCCAAGCCGTCCGCCTCATAAATCAACGTGGCCCCGCTGGGGATGTTTTCGTACATCCAGGCGGAGGCGGCGACGCGGGTGACGGGGTTTTTGTAGGTGTCCAGGAATGTCCAGGCCCAGGCAAAGGTGAACAGGACGACGGTGACGAGCAGCGCTCCGGCCAAAATTTGTCGGAACGATTGGTGTTTGATTTTATCTCGCGCTTTGGCCCTGTCCCAAAGGGTAAACAACGCCCAGGCCCCCAGCAAGAGCAGCGTGGGGTAGATGGGCAGGAAGTAGCGGATGGATTTGACCCAGCGCGTGCCCATGAACAGAAAATACATCCCTGACCAGGCGACGGGGATGGCGTGGCTGACCCAATCCGGCTTGCCCTGAAAAATGCGCCACAAGGCCCAAAAGAAGCCAAACCAGGCGGCCAATCCTGCCAGCAGCCCCATGCCGTACAGCACCATGTTTGTCCAGGGGAAGAGGATGGGAGCGCGGTTTGTCCATTGGGTAGCCGGGGGGAAGCTGGCGTCGGGGCTTTGCAGCCGCTGGATTTCTTCCATGTTGCTGCGGAATTGAGGGTTGAAGCCGACCAGGGAACGGATGGCCAGTTCGATAGCGCCTGGTTCCTGCCCGGTAGTGGCGATGACCTCATCGCGGGCGGTGGCGGCGTCGGCAAAGGCGTAGGGCTGGGCTAGGCGGAAGGTGACGATGGTGATGACGGCGGCCAGAATGATGCCCAGAATGACGCGCTCCAAATCCAGTTTGCCAACGGCCGTATGCCGCACACTTTCCCACGTTTGCCCGCGCTGTACCAGCCAGACGAGGGCGGACAGGTTGATAATCAGAGCCAGCGGAGCCAGATTGATCCGGGAAGCCAGGGCCAGCCCCACGGCAAGGCCAAATAAAGCGTACCAGCCCACCCGCCATTTGACGGTTTTATCCCCCAGACCGGCAGCGCGCACGGCCGTATACAGGGCCAGCGTCGTCAATCCCGCCGCCCAATTGTCCATCGTAAAAAAGTGGGACTGCTGAATAGGCATGACGGCCAGCCCCAACAGCAGCGAAGCCAACAGCCCTACCCGCCAGTCGTACAAACGGCGGCCAATCAAAAAGATGAACAGCACTGATACCAAATCCATTAAACCAGACAAAAAGCGGCCCAGCAGGTGAACGCCATCGTAGCCGGTGAATGTAATTTGGCAAAGTTCAGTCAGGGAACCATCGTTGCCAATGAAGGGCTGGCAGAGGGTGTTGGCCCATTCCGCCACGTAACGGGTGACAGTCATGGGGAAATTGCCGTAGACGTAGAAGGCTTGCCCGGCGTTGTACGGGTTCAAGGGGGATTCGCTGGTTTTGAGATAGGCCAGGGGGCTGGAGACGGTTTTGAGTTGGGAGGCGACGATGGTGAGGAAGCGTTCGTCTGGGTGCAGGTGGTAGTTTTCGTCCCAGTTGAGGCCGGTAAAGCGGAAGTAGGCCCCGATAGCCAGGACGAGGATCAGTAAAACAACAGCCAGGGATTCCCAGGAGAATTTGCGGGATACGGCCGTTTCCGCCTCAGGTGGTGGGGGGGATACGGCCGTTGGGTCGTCGGTTGGTTCGTTCTCTTCAGCAGTCATAAATTTACAACAAAAAGCCATCAGGTATGCCGATTATTTATACACGGGTTTCCTGATTAAAGCGCATTAGATTTACGATTGGCGTTTTACGATTGGAGAGGTGCCTTCCCCCTTTGTGCTATCACCCTATCATCTTGTCAATAAATTGCCCCGCCCGAAATCTGAATTAAATTTTGCAATTCTTCATCGTTGAGGATGGTGAATTTACGGCCGCTGACCTTCACCCAGCCGGCCCGCCGAAAACGCCCCAACGCCTTGTTGATGCTCACCCGCGTCGCCCCGGTCATTTCCGCCAAGTCTGTCTGTGTCAGGGAGATTTGGATTTGCATGCCCTCGTCTGTTGGTGCGCCGTGCTGTTCGGACAATTGCAACAGTTGGCGGGCTAACCGGGCGGGCAAATCCAGGAAGAAGATGTCACTGAGTTGGCTGTTCAGGCGGCGGATATGTTTGGCCAGGGTGTGCAGAACGTGCAGGGCAAAATCCGGGTTGTCCTGGATAAAGCGCATGAAATCTTCCCGGTGCAGGGTTAAGGTTTCCGTGTAGCCGATGGCTTCGGCCGTGGCTGAGCGAGGCGAATCATCCAATAGAGCCAGTTCGCCAAAATAATCCCCTTTGCCCATAATTGCCAGCATCGCTTCCTGGCCGTCGGGTGTAGAATGGGTAATTTTTACCTTGCCTTTGGTGATGATGTACAGCAAGCCGCCGGGGTCGCCGTGATGGAAGATGATCTGGCCGTTGTTAAAGCGGCGCAGAATCAGGCGTTGGGCCAGGGTGTTGGCCTCTTCGGGTCTGAGTTTGTTGAAAAAGGGAACAAGCTGCAACGCTTCGGGCGCAGCATATGATCGGTCTCTCATTTTCTGTCTTCCCTATGATTGTTCCGGGGAAAATATACTGCTGTGCAGTATTTAGGAACAACCTGAATCCAATTTTCCTATACCAATACTATACCATCTTTTTCTGATTTCAACTCATTGTAAACATGATTCAGGCTTTGCTGAATTTGGCTGCGGAGCCATTCCAGGGGCAAATAGGGATTGGGGTATAGGGAGATGAATTCGGAGATGTAAACGGCCGTATCCGCCAACGGCCGTTCCTCAGCAATATGCGTTTCTATCCGGCTGCGCATCAGCTCAATGTAATGATAAACTTGGTCTACTACGTCCATCTGGCCCAACGCGCCCCGGCCCGGCACAATTTGGCTGACATCTGGTTTTTGGCGCAGGCGATCCAGCGTATCCAGCCATTGTGCCGTGTCCGCTTCCGCCAGGCAGGGGGGGAAATCAGTGGTAACAGCATCGCCGCAAAATAAAATGCCTGTTTGTGACAAGAATACCCAGATGCTTCCCGGTGTGGGGCCGGGCGCTGCCAGGAGTTGAATCTCGCAATCTCCTTTGAAAAAACTGATCTGCCGGTCAAAACTGACGGCCGTTTTTTGCACCGGACTGTGACTGAGTTCCCGGCCTCGTTCCAGGTTGCGGGCGGTCAGGCTTTCCAGCAGGGCAGCCGGATAGCGCCGGTCATAACTTTGCAGCTTTTCGGCGGTGGCCTGGTGGGCAATAACGGGCGCATTCAGCCAGCGTGTGTTGAGGATACGGTCGCCGTGGTAGTCGGTGAGGATGGTGTACTGGATGCCTTTGGGGTGTAAAGCGTTCAGACGCATCGCCCAATCTCGCGCCTGGCGGGTGTAGGAAGGGGCGTCAATGGCAATGACCCCTTTGGGCGTAACGATGGCGCCGACGTTTACCCCTTCGTAGTTTGTTTCCACGTAAATGTTATTAGCTATTTGCTCCATAGATTATCGAATCTGCCCCTGCAAAACTTTTTCCGCCCGGTCAATGGCTTGTTTCACCTTGTCTGTGTCCGCTGCCGGCCCGCCACCTTGCGCTGTCATGGCCGATCCGCCCCCAGCATCTGAGCCTAATACCTGCATGGCAACTTTCAGGAGTTGGTTCATCTCGCCGGGCGCGTCGGAAGAGCGATTGAACATGAGGAATGATTTTTTCCCGGCAATGCCCAGCAGGGTGATAGTTTGAGAATTTTGTCTGGTAATCTGGTTGCTTAAGGCGCGTAGCTGGCCCAGGTCGAGTTCGTCGTCGCGGAAGACGTGGTTGATGAGGGTGATGCTGCCTTGTTTTACGGCCGTGTCCCACAACTCCTGCGCTTGCATTTTCAACAAAGCGCTCTGCTGACGTTTGATCAAGCGCCGGTTTTCCTTTGCTTCTACCTGCATTTTGGTCACAGTTGTCAAGATTTCCGGCGCACCGGTGGTTAATTGGGCTGTCAGATTATTCACAATGCTGTTTTTCAGCCGGTAATCCTGCAAAGCGCGCTGGCCGCAGGCAAATTCCACGCGGAGCTTGTCCCGGCGGCGTTCCAGTTTGATAATTTTGATCAGGCCGACGGAGCCGGTGGCGGCCGTGTGCGTACCGCCGCAGGCCGTCAGGTCAAATTTATCAATCTCAATCAGGCGCAGCTTGCCTTCCCGTACCGGCGGAATTTTGCGCAGGGGGAGTTTTTGGGCTTGTTCGGCCGTCACCCAGCGCACTTTGATCAGCCGGTTTTGCCAGATGACCTGGTTTGCCAGAAATTCGGCCTGCTCTATTTGTTCTGACTGTAAATCCAGTGAATTTAAGTCAATAGTGACGCTATTGTCGCTCAGGTGGAAGCCGATGGTTTCGGCTTCGGCCGTTTGCAGGAATGCCTGGGAGAGGATGTGCTGTCCGGTGTGCTGCTGCATGTGGTCAAAGCGGCGTGTCCAGTCAATTATGCCCACTACGGCGTCAAACCAAATTTCCCCTTTGCCCAGCCAGTGCAGGATGGCCCCGTCTTCTTCGCGGATGGTGACGTTGGTTACGGCCGTATCATTCAAACGCCCCGTATCGTGCGGTTGCCCGCCGGAAGTGGGGTAAAAGTACGTTTGATCCAGGATGACTGCGTGACGGCCGTTAGCCTCCACCCGTTCAATAATGTTAGCCTTGAATCTGGTTGTATATGAATCCGTATAATAAAGACGTTGACTCTTCATAATATATAGTTGCGCATTTATCGGGAGGCGCGATGCACTTGCCAGGACACCACACCTGATTGGTTTTGTGGGACAATAATACCAAAGAGGAAGAAAATTGGGGAATTTACAACTGAAAACTGAACACTGATGACCGAAAACTGCTTACCGATCACCGGCTACCGGCAGGGTAAACTGGAACAACGACCCGCCGCCGGGCGCATCCTGTACCCAGATACGGCCGTCATGTGCTTCCACAGCCAATCGGCAAAAAGCCAGCCCCAACCCCAACCCTTTAGAGGTGGGATCGCCCCGATCCACCCGTTCAAACTTGAGGAATATTGTTTCTCGATATTCTTCAGGAATACCAATTCCCTCGTCCTGCACAGAAATGAGCAGATGTCCATCATCGTCTGCCCGTTGCGCTTTCACCGTGATCGTTTTGTCGCCGGGGCTGTATTTGAGAGCGTTATTGACCAGGTTAATCAGAACCCGCCGGATCATATCTTCCGCCACGTACACAGGGGGCAAATCAGGCTCAAGGGCCTTGACGAATTTGACGCGGCGCTGCTCGAAATTTGGCCGTTCCGCTTCATAGACGTCATCAACCAGCGGGTTAATATTGACCGGCTTTTGTTCATTGATGGGATGGCCTGCTTCCAGATGGGTGATGTCCAGCAGGGAGCGAATCAGGGCTTGCAAACGTTGGCTGCTGCGCCGGGCAATGTCCAGCATTTCGTACTGGGAGGAGCCGGGTTCTACTTCGGGTAATTCGTAAGAAAGCAGTTCCAGGCTGGAGATGATGTTGCCCAACGGCCCTTGCAGATCGTGAAAAAGCATCGCCGTCAGATCATCCCGCATCTGTTCCAGTTCCACTTGTTTGGAGATGTCATGATGAATCCACTGGAGCAAGTCATTTTCGCCATATTCCATGCGTTTGACATAGACTTCTACCGGGATGGCTGCGCCTTCTTTGTTGACCAGTTCACTTTGAAAGACGGTTGGTTCATTGTTAGAGATACTGCTCAGTTGGGGTAGTTTGCCCAGGTCAGGGTGTAGATCGTGGATGAAGAGGTCGAGGAGGGTGTCACGGCCGTAACCCAGAAAACTAAAAGTACATTGATTGGCTTCTACAATTTCACCCTGTAAATCCGTCAAAATAATGGGGTCCACGCTGTCCTGAAACAAACTGGTATAACGCGCTTCAGCCACCTGAATTTGGGCAAACTGCTGGGCATTGGCGATGGCTGTGCTGGCGATGTTAGCCAGATTGACCAGCAAACCCAGGTCTTGTTCGCTAAATACGCCGGCAACGGGATTGATTGCCTGAATGGTTCCCAAAACCTGACCCTTAAACTCCATCGGGGCGCAAATCATGGCGTGCGTTGCATATCCTGTCATTTCATCGCCGGTTTTGTTAAAACGGGAGTCCCGGCTGGTATCCGATACCAGAGCGGCTTCGCCATGTTCCATCACCCAGCCAGACAAACCCTCATTAGAGGGCAGTCGCAGCCCCACAATTTCCTGTGCCCCCACGCCTTCGGCTACTTGATACACCAGTTCATTAGTGGCATTGTCAACCAGAGCAATGGAAATAGCTTCCGCATTGAGAAATTCATTCATATGCGCCAGCAAAGTGTGCATGATCTCATCAATATCCAGCGACGAATTGATGACCCGGCTGGCTTCATTCAGCAGAGCGGCAATTTGCAATTGGCGCTGCGATTGTTCAAATAGGCGGGCGTTTTCAATGGTACTGGCAGCCTGATTGGAGATGGCTGTCAACAGATTCAGGTCATGGTCATCAAACTGGGCGAATCCCGGCTTGTGAATGGTGATGGCGCCAATTGCCCGGTTCCGTACCAGGAACGGCACGCAGATGACAGACCAGGGTTCAAGCGATGTGATGTGACCGGGACGGGGCAGCCAATGTTCATCGTCCTGGGTATTGTTAATGACGATGGGCTGCTGGTTGTTTATCACCTGACCGGCCACTCCGGTGCGCAGGATGTTTTGCAAGAAAATGTTAGACAACAAATCTCGCGCTTTGTCATCAGAAAGCCAAATATGCTCAACCTGTCCGGCCTCGTTAACGACGATGATGCTGCCCTCAGCGGCGTTAAGCTGGTTGACGGCCATGTCGAGGATGCGCAGCAGGATCAGATTAATATCCAGCCCGTCAGCTTCTACCTGTTTCAACATGCTGGTGACCTGGTAGAGAGTGCGCAGCCGCTCGCTGTCTTCTGCTTCTTCGATGATTGGATTCTGCCGTTCCGGTGAATACTCCATATTGAATGCCGTCTCTTTTGTTACAGTGGCTAACTTTAGCTATATTTTGATCGTCAGTCCAATTGCAGGCTGGGAATTACGTCCAGGTTGAGTGTATCGCGGCGGCCTTTGCTGAAATGCCAATGAGCGGCTGCGCCAATCATAGCGGCGTTATCGGTACACAGGATGAAATCGGGCACGCGCACGGGGATGTCCAGCCGTTCTTTCATGGCGCGGCGCAAGGCTTGATTGGCAGATACGCCGCCGACGAGATGCACGGCCGTCACCCCATAAGCAGTCGCCGCCCGTTCTGTCTTCGTCACCAGCACGTCCACCACGGCCGCCTGAAAACTGGCCGCCAAATCGTTGACCGGCAGTTTGTAGGGTGAATATTGGCGGGTTTGGCGGAGGACGGCCGTTTTCAGCCCACTAAAGCTGAAATTAAACCCGTCATCCATAACAGCGCGAGGGAATTTGAAGGCAGAGGGGTTGCCGTCCCGCGCCGCTTTTTCAATGGCCGGGCCGCCAGGATAGGGCAGCCCCAGCAGACGGCCTACTTTGTCAAACGCTTCCCCTGCCGCGTCATCCAGCGTGCCGCCCAGGTGTTTGTAACGGCCGTGATCCACCATTAAATACAGCTCCGTATGTCCCCCGCTCACCACCAGCGCCAGAACAGGAAACTCAATCTCATCCGCTTCCGGCATCAGCCAGGGGGAGTAGACGTGCCCTTCAATGTGATTGATGCCCAAAAACGGCTTGTTGCGGGCCAGCGCCAGCCCCTTGGCCATGTTCACCCCCACCAGCAAACTGCCCACCAGCCCCGGCCCCTGCGTCACGGCAATACAGTCCAAATCTTCCAGCCCCAAATGCGCCTCTTCCAGCGCCTGGGCCACCACCGGATAAATCACTTCAATGTGCTTGCGCGAGGCTACTTCCGGGAAAACGCCGCCAAATTGGGCGTGAATGTCTACCTGGCTGGCAATGACGTTGCTGAGGATGATACGGCCGTTTTCCACCACCGCAGCGGCCGTTTCATCACAGGACGTTTCGATGGCTAGTATGCGTGTGGGGATTTCCTGGTTGGTCATCATAGTTGTAATTTGGTAACTGTGTAATTAGTAATTGAGTTGGCCGGGGCAGTTTGTACTATTTCCCCAGATGATTTTTTGTAACTTGCCTGCCGTATCAGGCGAAAATAACAGTTCCCCCGTTGCGACGTTTACGCGGGCCGGAACATTCCTGATAACGTAATATGTGTCATCTTTGAGCAAAGTGTACGTAACTTTCTTTTCTGCCAGCTTTTCTTCCATTGCCTTTTTTCGTCGCTAAAATAAATCTGTTTCTTTCTTAATCCGTTGTACTCTTTTTCGCACAGTGTAACAGAGTTTCCAGTAAAATATCAACCTGTTCCGGGAAAATGGTGCGAGGGTCTATGAGGAAACGGCCGTCTTGAATGCGGCCAATCACAGGCGGGTCAGACAAACGCAGGGCTTCCGCCAGGTCGTCCGGGTTGGCGTGGGGCAGAGCCAGCAGTTTGGTGGGCAAGCTGGTTCCGGGCAGACTGCCGCCGCCTACGGTGGAACGGCCGTCCACCACTTCCGCCGCCACCCCATCTTCCCGCAAACGAGCCGCCCATACCTGCGCCTCCGCGTCAATCTCCGCCAACGGCCGGGCAATCATGCGCCAGACCGGAATTTCCGTCAGGGCGCGGCCCGTCAGATACTGCGTCAGCGTGGCGGACAGCCCCGCCAGGCACATCTTGTCGGCGCGGACGGCGCGGGCCAGAGGGTGCTTTTTGCACGGCGAGATAAACGCGGCGCGCCCGGCCAGAATGCCTGCCTGCGGTCCGCCCAGCAGCTTGTCGCCGGAAAAAGCCACAATGTCGCAGCCCGCTTCCAACCCTTCCAATACTGTTGGTTCGTGTTCCAGGCCGTATACGGCCGTATCCAAAAACGCCCCGCTCCCCTGATCATACAGCAGCGGCAGGCCGTGTTCGTGGGCCAGTGCGGCCAAATCAGCCAGTTCCGGTTCCGTGTGGAAGCCGATGATACGGTAATTGGAATGATGGGCGACGAGGATGGCGGCCGTATTTTCATTGATGGCATTGGCGTAATCCCGCAAATGGGTGCGGTTGGTCGTACCCACCTCCACCAGCTTCGCCCCCGATTGAGCCATCACGTCCGGGATGCGGAAGCCACCGCCGATTTCCACCAATTGCCCCCGGCTGATGATCACTTCCCGTCCCTGGCATAACGCCGTGAGCATGAGCAGGACGGAGGAGGCGTTGTTGTTCACTACCAGCGCTGCCTCTGCCCCGGTGAGGCGCTGTAACAACTGCTCGGCGTGGACGGCGCGAGAGCCGCGCTTGCCGGCAGCCACGTCATATTCCAACGTGGAATAGCCTTGCCCCACCGCCTGCATCGCCGCCAGCGCCGCCTGACTGAGCGGGGCGCGTCCCAGATTGGTGTGGACAATAACTCCCGTGCCGTTGATGACAGGGTACAGGGTGGGAGACAAGAAATCGTTGAGCCAGGTGACGGCCGTAGCCACCACCATCTCATCTGTCACTCCCTCTTGCAAATCTCCTGACAAAATAGCGGCGCGGGTTTGTTCCAGACTGTGGCGCAGGGCTTCTACCGTCAGGTCACGGCCGTACTCATCCAGCAGGGGGGATACGGCCGTGTCTTGCAATAGCCGATCCACGCCCGGCAATCCCCTCAATAACTCTTGCGCTAATGATTTTTTAGACAACAATCACCTCAATTATGATGATGTTTTACTTTGTCAAAGTTGAATTTTGCGGCATGAGCATAACGTGTCTCTCGTACTTCTTTAACAATACTATCTTCCCACATAATATTACTCCTCCAATTCTTGAGGGGAACAAATCACGGGCGGTTCATATCCATTTACCCGACAAACATACTCGATTTTGCTCCGCATCGCAGCGTTGGCGATATGCTTGAAATTCCAGGTAATTAGGCGCTAACAGCGCCTCTATCGACAAAAAATTGTCGATAGGAACGGATGCCGGGATTTATTACGGCAGTGACTACGACCGAGATGAATCTCGGTATCCATCTTTTGTCAGCGTAGTCTGGCAAAAGACGTAGACTTTTGGTTTCATACTTTTAGAGATTGGTTCAGTATCTTCTCAATAAACAGGGGAGGTGAAATTATCCAGACTCCCCTGTCGGTAACGGGTAAAAAGCTGGCGCTTGTTGTTGGACGAGATCAGCCAGACTGGGCAAAG
>JAJRTP010000655.1 GCA_024278255.1 Chloroflexota bacterium
CATCATTTCTTGGGGTAAGGTAAGCATCTCTGACTTCTCCTACAATTGGTGTTGTAATGTTGAAGTCAGCTTACCTTCCCCACCTTTTCTTGTCCACTAAATGGATAAACTAGAGTTTAAGGTAGTTGATAATTTGGCTTTCTTCGATGCCGCTTAATTGTTTGAGCGCTTTTATTTCCACAATGATTGAATCATAACAAACGAAATCTGCCCGGTAAATAGTTTTTAGCAGTTGACCTTTGTATTTGATTTTCAAGGGTACTTCATGCTGGAAAGGAATATCCCGACGAGACAGTTCAATTGCCAAGGCTTCATGATAAACAGCTTCCAGAAAGCCATTCCCAAGCTGTGTATGTACTTCCAACGCTGCGCCAATAATAGCATACGTCAGTGGGTCTCGTTTACTCATGTCCGTTCTCCTAAATCTGTGTAATCTGTGAAATCTGTGGACAAAAATCCTTACCAGTTCTTGTACCCTTCACTGTGCTTGCGATACTCAATCAGCGGTTCGCCCAGCATTTTGTGTTCCAGGATGATGTCGCTGACTTCTTCCAGGGTGGAGACCCAGTGGTACGCTTCTTCCAGCGTCTGGCCGATGGCAAAACAGCCGTGGCCGCGCTGCATGATGATTTTGTAACCTTGCAGGGCGTCCGACACTTTGTTCGCCATTTCTGTTGATCCGGAAGCCATTTCCACGGAGACCACCGGGATTTTACGCAGCAGATACGAGCCTTCATTGTCAATGGGAATAATCTCATCCCGGCTGAGGCTGAGGACGATGGCAGTGCGGGGATGGGCGTGGACGATGGCCAGGGCTGACGTTTTTTGGTAGATGGCCCGGTGGACAATCAACTCAGTGCTGGCCCGGACGATGCCGCTGTCTTTGGTGTAGAGGCCGGTTTCCACAAAGTCGGTGGGCTTCAACTGGCCGAACTGCGCCCCCCGCCGCTTGATAATAATCCGGTCGCCCACGCGCACACTCATATTGCCGCCATGGGAACTGGTCAGGCCGGTGATGAGAATATCCCGGCCGATGTAACGGAATTCTTCGTAAAGTCGTTCGTCTATCATAATTAGCTGCTCCGCAGGGTATCCAGCCCCAATTCTTTTAATTTTGCTTCTTTCGGTACGCCGTTCTCATCCCAGCCGCGGAATTGATAATACTCTTCCAGCATGGGGGCCAGATTGACCGTAAATCCTGCGCTGGGGCCGGCCACGACGGGGTCGTTGAGCAGGCGATCGGGCAGAGTGTCGTCTTCTTTGGTGAACCCTTCGCGCAAGTTGTAGAGCCGCTCCAGAGTCCAGACGCGCTCGCCCACTTTCATCAGGTCATCGGCCGTGTACGGTTCGCCAGTTACGGCCGTTAACGTCCGGGCAAAAAACTCCTCCGCTACCGCCATATTGGCAAACTTACAGTAAACCAGGCTGTCAATCACCGCCGCCGAATTTTGATGGACGGAGACGATGCCCGCTTTACCCTGCGTGGCAAAACGGTCAATCAGGCGAGGCAAAGCCAGCACTTCCGGGCCAAGCATGTTGCCCGTCTCGTGACAGGCGCCCCGGTTGGAAGTGGCGTACACCAGCCCTTGCCCCTGCATCCCCCGCGGATCGTAGGCGGGCAGTTCCAGCCCTTTAACCGTCATAGATAGTTCCGGCGCGCCGTGTTTGGCCGCCAGCCGGACGCTGCCCTCAGCCAACTCGTCCCCAATACCCTGGCGATAAGCGGTGTCCCGGACGAGGTCTTGCAATTTCTCGGCCTGACCGAAACGTAAATCACTGTCCAGCAACCCCCGTTCCGCTAGTTCCATAGCGCAGCCAATGGTGTTGCCCATGTAGATAGTGTCCAGCCCCATGTCGTTGCACAGGAAATTGGCTTCCGTAATCAAATCCAGGTCATCAATGCCACACTGCGCCCCAAAAGCCCAAGCGGTCTCAAATTCCGGCCCTTCGCCTTCATTGCCGCTGGCTGTTTTGGAAATGCGGGTGCAGGTGATGGGGCAGGCCCAGCACGCCTGGTTTTTCACCAGAATTTCGTCGGTGATGGCTTCGCCGCTGATTCTGTCGGCGTGTTCAAACTGGGATTGCTGGAAGTTACGGGTAGGCAACGCGCCGATTTCGTTGACCACGTTCATGACCACGGCCGTACCAAATTCCGGTAACGCCTGCGAAGTGAGCGGGCTGGCTTTGAGCAGCTTGCCCGTCTCGTATTGCATAAATTTGAACTGATCTTTATCGGCCGGCTGATTTTTCTCTTTCCCTTCTACTACAATCGCTTTCAGGTTTTTGCTGCCCATCACCGCGCCGGGGCCGCCGCGAGCCAGCGCCCGTTCCCCATCATTCATAATGGCGGCAATGCGCACCAGGTTTTCCCCCGCCGGACCGATACACATCACATTGCGCTTGTTCCGGTTTTGTCCCAGCAGTTCCGTCGTCTCGAAGACACCCTTGCCCCACAAGTGGCTGGCATCTGCAATTTTCACGCCTTCGGGCGCAATTTCGATCATGACTGGTTTTTCCGCCCGGCCGCGCACAATCAGCACGTCGTAGCCGGTGCGTTTGAACTGCATTCCCCACCAGCCGCCGCTGTTGGCGTGCAAAATCGTGCCGGTCAGCGGGCTTTTGCTGCTGACGTTGAAGCGGTTGCTGGTCTGGGAAGCGCTGGCGGTGATGGGACCAGTGGTAAAAATAAGCACGTTTTCCGGGGAAAGCGGCTCGACCTCCGGCCCGACCAAATCCCACAGTAAACGCGCCCCCAGGCCGCGCCCGCCCAGGAACTGCCGGGCTATCTCCATGTCTAACGGCCGTGTCTCCACAGAGCCGCTGCTTAAATCAATATCTAGTATTTTTCCTGACCATCCGTGCATAATACCCTTCCTTTTTCAGCCTCCCGCAATGGGCGGGAAGATGGCTACTGTATCTTCATCAGTTACGGCCGTGTCTAATCCATTTTCCAGTTGAATATCCCGGCCGTTGACAGTGATTTTGATGAACGGCCGTAATGCCCCATCCTCTGTCACTGCCGCGCAAAATGCAGAGCTTTCGGCGCACAATTCAGCCAACACCGCTCCAATAGTATCGCCCGCTGCCGTTAATTGGCGCTGCTCATAGTATTGCCTTAAATTGCCAAACAATTTTACTTGGGCCAATAGAATCTCCAATCCTAAATTACATTTCGGATAAATTTTATCTAATTATAGACTGAGTTTGGTATAAGCCGAACTGTTTGGCAAAACCCAAACTTAAGTTGTGGTCAGAAGTATCTGGTTGAACAGGGATGGCCGTTCCAGATGAACCGTATGCCCTGCACCTGGCACAATTTCCAATCGGGCGGCTGGTATTTGCCTGACCATCCGCCGGTTGATCTCCACGAATTTGTCATCCAGTTCACCCGCGATCAAGTGAACTGGCATTTTTAGATTGCCTAACTGCTGCCAAAGTGATGGCTGGATGCCGGTTCCCATACCGCGCAGGCTGTTTGCCAGGCCCACTGGATTATTTTGCAGGCGCTGTTCGCGCAGGTTTTGGCGCACGGCCGTATCCAACTGCTTTTGACTGCGCCATAATGGCAACTGCTCCCAAAAGTTAACAAATGATTCCATCCCTTCTCGCTCAATTCTGTCGGCCAAGGCGTTGTCCCGTTGGCGTCGTTCCTGGCGTTCCGCTTCCGTTACCAACCCCGGTGAGGCGCTTTCCAGAATAAGGCGATTGATGCGGCGGGGGTGGTGAACGGCCGTATACAAAGCCAGCCGTCCGCCCATTGAATATCCCAGCAAATCAGCCTGCACCGCAGCCAACGCATCCAAAATAGCCAGGAGATCGGCCGCCGCTTCTGGCATCTGATAACGGGTAGGATCGGGTGGGGAATCAGTACGGCCGTGCCCCAGTAAATCTACCGCGATAACTTGAAAATGGCTGGACAAAGCCGGTATACATTCTCGCCAGCTTTGGGAACTGCCAGTAAAACCATGCAAGAGGAGGAGGGGACGGCCGTGTCCCTGCACCGTCACAAAATAGCGGCAGCCACGAATGGTTAAGGTTGATTCCACTGCTGCAACTGTTCCTTCACTGTCCTGCGGGCAATTTTGCCGGAAGCGGTTTGCGGTAGGTGGTCAGTAAAGTGGATGAGACGCGGAATTTTATAGCCGGCCAATCGTTCCCGGCACCACTCTGTTAACGTTTCTGTCGTGGCCGCGTCTGGTGTTTGCGGAACAATGAGGGCAGCTACTTTTTGGCCCCATTCCGGGTCATCAACCCCTACAACGCAGGCGGCGGTTACGGCCGTATGCTCCCGCAGCACCGCTTCCACTTCTGCCGGATACACATTTTCCCCGCCGGTCACAATCAAATCCGTGCGCCGCTGTACCACCCACAAATCTCCATCTTCATCCAGGTAGCCAATGTCGCCGGTGTGGATGGTGGAAAACTCCGACTTTTTGGAAAAGTCGGGGTTTTGGGCAAAGTACCCGGCCATTACTGTCGGCCCCGTCACCACAATTTCGCCGTATTCGCCGGACGGCCGTTCCCGTCCTTCTTCGTCCACAATTTTCACCTGCGTAAACAGGAGCGGTTTGCCTACGCAGCCCGGTTTCCGCGCCGCATCTTCCGGCCGCATAGTGGCAACTTGCGAGGCCGCTTCCGTCAGGCCGTAGGTAGAGGCGACGATCGGTGACCGGTGACCGGTACCCGGTGATCGATCATCGCTTTCCGATAACCGATTACCGTTTACCGGCAACCGGGGCAAAGCATTCGCTTCCCGAATCAACTCTGCCGGGGCAGCCGCGCCGCCGAGGAGGATGAGGCGCAGGCTGGCCGGCCAGTGTTCGCGGCTTTTCAGCAGGCGGCGCAGCATGGTGGGGACGACGGAAATCAGGGTGATTGGTTTGCTGTCCAGGCTGCGGTTTACTTCTTCCAGGTTGAAGCGCGGGTGCAGGTCTACGGCCGTGCCATACAAACAACTGCGAAAAATCACGGCCAATCCCCCCACGTGGTACAACGGCAGGCAACTTAACCACAAATCGTCCGGCAGTGTGCCCAATCGGTATGCTGACCCCATGGCGCTATAAAAATGATTGGCAAACGTCAACATCACCCCTTTAGGCCGGCCGGACGTGCCGGAGGTGAAGACGATGGCTTGTAAATTGTGAATGGTGAATGGTGAATGGTGAATTGTGAACGCATTTGGTTTTAGCCAATCGTCATTAACCAATAACCATTGATCATTAACCGTTAGCCATTCATCCGCTGTGTCTTCACTGTAAAGCAACCATTGGCAGCCCACGTGTTCGAGTTGCCATTGTAATTCGGCGGGGGTGAGGCGGGTGTTGAGGGGGACGAAGACAGCCCCCAACCGGGCCAGAGCGTGGATCAGGCAGACGTAAGCCAGGTTATTGGACAGGAGGACGGCGACATAATCACCGGGTTGGACGCCTGTTTGTTGGAGACGGCCGTAAACTCCATTCACCAGTCTGTCCAGTTCCCCATACGTCCACCGCTCCTCGCCAATAATCAGCGCCAAGGCATCCGGCGAAGCGTTTACGCGGGCAGTCAGCCAATCTTGCATGTAACGAAATAGATTGGTTCAATCTGGCAGATTGAACCAATCTTTTAGGGGAGCCACTGAATATTTTTGAAATCGGGCTTCCGTTTTTCCAGGAAGGCGTTGCGCCCTTCTTTGGCCTCGTCCGTCATGTAGGCCAGGCGCGTCGCCTCGCCGGCAAAAACTTGCTGCCCCACCAGCCCGTCATCCAGTAGGTTCATGGCAAATTTAAGCATTTTGATGGAAGTGGGCGACTTTGCCAGAATTTCCTGCGCCCACTGGAACGCCGTTCCCTCTAATTCGTCGTGGGGGATGACGGCGTTGACCATCCCCATCTCATACGCTTCCTGCGCCGAATAGTTGCGCCCCAGGAAGAAAATTTCGCGGGCGCGTTTTTGTCCCACCATTTTTGCCAGATAAGCGGAGCCGTAACCACCGTCAAAACTGGTCACGTCGGCATCCGTTTGCTTGAAGATGGCGTGTTCCTGGCTGGCCAGCGTCAGGTCGCACACCACGTGCAGGCTGTGGCCGCCGCCGACTGCCCAGCCTGCGACAACGGCGATGACTACTTTAGGCATAAAGCGCATGAGCCGCTGCACTTCGAGAATGTTCAGCCGGGGCATCCCATCGGCGTCTACGTACCCTTGATCTCCGCGTATTCTCTGGTCGCCGCCGCTGCAAAAGGCGTATACGCCATCTTTTGGGG
>JAJRTP010000656.1 GCA_024278255.1 Chloroflexota bacterium
CCCCGTTACTGCCCACGCGCCGAAACCAGCGCCCTTGTCCCAGGTAAACATCAATACGCTTGAGGTCAAGCATTTCTGCTTCCCACTCCAAACGGTAAGAACGTCCCGAATGGCGGGCTTGGGGATAAGCAGCCAAAGGAGGCCGGTTATCGAGCGAAGCGCAAGGCAAAATGTTGTTGAGGAAATCACGCCGTTGGTACAAAGCGTCGTAAAGCGCTTGCCAATCAGTAAAAGCAGCGCCCTGAACCACCTGCTTATCCCAAAGTTGATGGCTGCGCTCCGTCATTCCCTGGTCGGTTGGTCGTCCATGACGGCCAAAGTGCAAGGAAACACCCAAAGCAATCAACCACAAATGCAACTGCGTAGGAAAGGGCGATTTCGATTTGTTGTCATAGAAAACACTTTCATGGTCTACTTGCAACGCTTGCGGCAAGCCCCAATCTGTAAACGCCAAACGCAAGGCCATTTGGTAATCACTGGTTTGGGCATGACGTTCCACTTGTTTGTGTCCCAGCCAACAGGGATAGCTCAACAAACGAAGATGGGAGCCGCGGTCATTGAAATTGATCAAAGAGACCTGCCCGACATCCGGTATAAATTGATAGCCCTGGGCGTCCATTTCCCACACTTCATGTGGCAGTCCTTCCGGTTTAGCTTCTTTAGGCAGGTCCTGATGTCGTTCATAACGTTTACTCAACCCTTTTTCGGCCAGAAAACGGCCAATACTGGAGGGATGTGGCAATTCTTGCCCTGCAAAAGCAGGGTGGTGTTCCAATTCTTTACGCAAAGTTTCTGGCCCCCAACCAGGGTGTTCTTGCCGCCAACAGAGCAAAGTATCCCGCAATTCTGGCGAGAAGCTGCTCAAAGCGCCTCTGGACGGGCGGCCCATGCGAGAAACCAAACCGGCACGTCCCAACTTGCGTCCCCGGTTACGCCATTTCCGAATGGTGGAAGGACGCCAACCCAGACGCCGGCTGATGCGCCATACTTCCTCACCGGCTCTCGAGGATTCCAGAATGTCAATTCGTTCTTCTAAAGAGGTCATCACGGCCATAAGTCACTCCTTTTTCATTGCTTAAAAAGAGTGTAATTTGGCCATTCAAAAATTGACACGACTTTATGAGATTGTAAAGGTGCTACGACTTAGTAGGATTCAACACTGCACACTGACTACTGAATACTGATCACTCTTTCTTTTTCGCCGCCTGTTCACGGCCGTCTACACTTTCCACTGCATCAATAGCCGCCTGATAACCGGCCATAATGTCCCGTTCCTCGCCGCCCAGATAGACGCGCCCAAAGCTGCCAAAGGCGCGTACTTCCAGGATATTCAGGTCTGCCTTCTTCTCCGCTTCATTGGCGGCTAAGGCGGCGTAAGCAGCGGGCTGCACTTCCATCACATACAATGTTTGTCCGGCCAAAATCATGTGGCCGTGCCGCATCCGGTTAATCAACTGCACCTGATGCGGGTCAATGTGGCGGATAATCTGGCTGGACACTACTTTCGGCTTGAACCGGTCCGATTCCTGCAAATCCAGCGCGTCCAGAATAGCGGCCCCGGCCGCCCGCACGTCCGCCTGGCTGGCTGAATGGATTTCCAGCAGGCCGTACAGTCGTTCTACAATTTGCATCCCCGGTTTGACGCCGACTGCTTTCAAGGCGATGTCGGTAATGCGGTTAATTTCAATGCCGGGGGAAATCTCAATCCACAATGAAGCGTCGCCGGGAAGGGGGAGAAAACCGCGGGCGACTGTGCCCAGAAAGGCAGCGTGCTGTGGTTGTAAACTGTCCAGAAAAACGTAACTGCGAAGATCAACGTCTGATGACAAGGTTAGCTGCTCCTTCTACTGGTATACCAGTCGTCGTTTTGATTGGGTGCGGCAGGGGGTGTGATGTTGGCGGGATCGACGGTTACGGCCGTTAACTCGTCCAGCATATACTGCATCCGCAAAATAAAATCCGCGTCATGGGAGACGTGGCCGCACACGTCGCACTTTTGCGCCGGTACGTGGGGAATGACCATGATTCGCTGGGCGAACCGGCTGTAATAGGGCACGGTTGTGGGCTGGTAGCGCCCGATTCGACAATAATTACAACGCATATTTTTCCTCAAAATTAGTAGGGCGATTTTCCAAATCGCTGGCGAATTGCAAATTCGCCCTACGGTTTAGTTTTTACCCAGCGCTTCGCCGACTATTTTTACACCGGCGCTGGCGCCGATTCGGGTGGCTCCGGCGGCAATCATTTCCTGGGCTTTCTCGTAACTGCCTACGCCGCCGGCAGCCTTCACACCCAATGACGGGCCAACCACACGGCGCATCAGGGCTACATCTTCCACCGTAGCCCCGCCTGGGCCAAAACCAGTGGATGTTTTGACGTAATCGGCCCCGGCCGTTTTGACTAATTGGCTGGCAATCACTTTTTCTTCATCAGTGAGCAGGGCCGCTTCAATAATCACTTTGACCAGCGCATCACGGGCGTGAGCCATGCGCACCACCGCGCCAATATCTTCCAATACAGTCTGATAATCCTGTGATTTAAGGGCGCCGATGTTGATGACCATATCAATTTCCGTCGCTCCGTCGCGGATGGCCTGCTCTGTTTCATACGCCTTCACATTGGCCGGGGTGGCCCCCAAAGGAAAGCCGACAACGGTGCAAACGGCTACGTCGCTTCCTTTTAATAGTTGGGCCGCCAGCTTCACTTTGGCGGGATTGACACAGACGGAGGCGAAATGGTAGGTGCGGGCTTCATAGCATAGCTGGGCAATCTGGTCGTCGGAAGCGTCAGCTTTGAGCAGGGTGTGATCGATCATACGGGCGATACGGCCGTCTCGCGGCAGCGCGCCCAGGGTGGAGGTGATGCGATTGGCCCCGGCCTGAACCACCTGGTCCACCTTGTCCGCGCAGTCGCGCACACAGACGCCGCCGGTACAATTGCAGCCATTACCGTTGACCGGTGTTGGCTGGCTTAAGCGCAGCAGTACCTCGCGGGTGATTTCTTCTACCAGGGTTTCGACGGTTGTTTGATCGACCATTTTTAGTGTTCAGTGTTCAGTTTTCAGTGTTCAGTTAGAACATTACTGAACACTGAAAACTGAACACTGATTACTGTTTTAGCGAATACCGTTTGCCAATAGCGTCTATCTTATCCACACGCCGGGCATGACGGCCGCCGCCAAATTCCGTATTCAGCCAGGTGGTGACGATTTGCCGGGCCAGACTGGGGCCGATGAGTCCGGCGCCCAGGGTCAGGACGTTAGCGTTGTTGTGTTCGCGGCTGTTAACGGCCGTTGCCTGATCATAACACATCGCCGCCCGCACGCCGGGGACTTTATTGGCGGCCATGCAACTGCCGATACCGGCCCCGTCAACGATGATACCGCGCCAGGCGCGGCCGTCGGCCACCAAACGGGCTACGGCATACGCATAATCGGGATAATCTACAGAATCAGTGCTGTGTGTGCCACAATCAATGACAGTATACCCCAAAACGGCCGTTTCCAACATACCCTTCAACTCTTCTTTGAGCGCGTAACCACCATGATCTGCGCCAATGGCAATGGTGCGGTTATCGGTGACCGGTGACCGGTGACCGGTCACCGATGACGGATTACCGGATACCGACAACCGGATACGTCGTTCCATAGCTGCCTGCCGGGCCAAAGGCGTCACCAGCGTATCGGCGGAAATCTCATAGACGGAACCGGCCGGCAGTTGGCGCACCGTTTCTGCATCCAGAAGCGGCTGTTGGGAGGGATGTGACCCGGAGCTTGTTTGGCGGGGTTGCGCAATGGTAGATTCGCCCAAAGTGCGCGTTACCACTTCACGGACTAACCGTTTGATATCCTCAGGGTCCAGGCTCATATTTACTCTAATGATTGTTCATAATGAGGTACTTCGCCCCATTTGGAGAAGGGCCAATAAATAAAGATAGCTTTCCCTACAATATTTTCTTCCGGCAAGAAAGACCAGGTATGGGAGTCACTGGAACTGTTGCGATTATCACCCAGGACAAAATATTCCCCTTCGGGCACTGTCCATTGTCCGCGATACGTAGGCGGGGCTGAAATGTAAGGTTCGTCTAGGGCAATGCCATTGACCGTAACCACGCCATTTTCAATGACAACATTGTCGCCAGGCAGGCCGATAACCCGTTTGATCAGATTCAAATCGCTGGTAGGATGATGAAAAACAATAATGTCGCCTCGTTCCGGTTCACCCAAGTAGTAGCTGAGATTGTTGACAATCAGATATTCGCTGTCCTGTAGAGTGGGGTTCATACTGCTGCCATCAATGCGGTAACGCCCTACCAAACTGTTGACCAGAAAGAAGATGAAAAAGGTGAGGAGCAATGTTTCGATTAACTCCCGAACGAATACCTCAGTGGGCTGCTTTTTGGGTGTTTCGGCGGGAACATCTGCGGCCGGGGGTAGTTGTGTTTGTGTGGACTCGGTCAAAGCCATAAGCTCTTGAATCTCCTGTTATTCGCTGCTGATTATAGTCAGGCAAAATAAGCTGCGCAAACGGTTCTGATTTTATGATTTTGCCTGCGTGCATTGTATCCTAGTAGAGATTGCCTTTTCCGTAAAGTTTTTTATACCTTTTGCTTAGGGAAATGGCCTCATTGGTTGTTTGCATCCATAAATGGGCAGGGATATACTTATGGGTAGTGGGCCATTAGCTCAGCTGGCAGAGCAGTGGACTTTTAATCCATTGGTCGCAGGTTCGAATCCTGCATGGCCCATTTTGCATGTTTAGTGGACGCCTGGGATATTTTCCGGGCGTTTTGTTTTTGGGTGAGTAAGCAATGGCTATGAAACGACATATTTACCTGGAAGATATTCCTTTGGCAGAAGCGCGGGCTGCTTTGCAAGCGGCGTTGGCGGCAGCGGATATGTGGCGGCCGTTGGGTGTGGAAACTGTTTCGGTGGTGGAGGCGAACGGCCGTATCACCGCCGAAGCCATTTGGGCCAAACTCTCCTCCCCCCATTACCACGCCAGTGCTATGGATGGTTTTGCCGTGCGCGCCAGAGACACTGAAGCGGCCACCGAGACCCATCCCGTCCGCCTGACGTTGTGGGAAAGCTGGGACGAGCCGCCGGACGGCTTGATGGCCGCCCATCCCGTCAACACCGGCAACGCCATGCCTCCTTGGGCCAACGCCGTAGTGATGATTGAGCATACCCAGCCGGTTAAAGATGAACAGGAGCAGGATGCTATTGAAATCCGCGCCTCCCTGGCTCCCTGGAACCACGTGCGACCGATGGGGGAGGATATGGTCGCCACGGAACTGGTGCTGCCGGCCAACCACAAATTACGCCCGGTAGATTTAGGTGCATTGGCCGGATCAGGGCACGGTACGGTTAAGGTTTATCGCCGTCCCCGCGTGGCCATTATTCCCACAGGGTCGGAACTGGTGACGGTGAAGACGGTGGCAGAGCAAGGCATTCAGCCGGGTAATATTATTGAGTACAACAGTATTGTGCTGGCTGCCCAGGTGGAAAACTGGGGTGGCGTGCCTACCCATTGGCCTATTGTAGAAGATGAATTTGAGGCGCTGCAAACGGCCGTACTCGAAGCCGCCCAATCCCACGATCTCATCCTTCTTAACGCCGGTTCCTCCGCCGGCAGCGAAGATTACACCGCCCACGTTGTTCAGGCATTAGGCAGGCTGTTGGTACATGGCGTCGCCGTGCGGCCAGGACATCCGGTAATTTTTGGCATGATTGAGAATGACAAGGCGACAAGATGGCAAAGTGACAAAGCCCGCACTGAGCCTGCCGAAGTGGTGACGGATGACGATCACCAGGTCACCTTGTCACCAGGTCACCTTGTCACCCCCATAATTGGTGTGCCTGGCTACCCCGTCAGTGCCGCGTTGACCGGGGAGATTTTCATAGAGCCGGTGTTGGCGTGCTGGTTGGGGCAACGGCCGTATGAAGCTCCCACCATCCAGGCCACCCTTACCCGCAAAATCGCCTCTCACACCGGCGACGACGATTACGTGCGCGTCGCTGTAGGGCAGGTGGGGGACAAGGTGATGGCGACCCCCATCAGCCGCGGCGCCGGGGTGATTACCTCGCTGGTGCGGGCGGATGGCATTGTGCGGATTCCTCGTTTCAGTGAAGGAGAAGATATGGGTACGGCCGTAACTGTCCACCTGTACCGCTCCCCGGCCGAGATTGCCCGCACCATTTTGACCATTGGCAGCCACGACCTGACGCTGGATTTACTGGCCCAATTCCTGGCTGAACGTGGCGACAGGCGGCTGGCTTCGGCGCACGTGGGCAGTCTGAGTGGGCTGGTGGCCTTGCGCCGCGGTGAAGCGCACCTGGCCGGTTCCCATCTGCTGGACGAGACGACGGGGGAATACAACGTGAGTTATGTCAAGCGTTATCTGCCCGGCCAGGAGGTGGTTTTGGTGGCATTGGTCGGCCGGGAGCAGGGTTGGATTGTGCCGCAGGGCAACCCCAAGGGGTTGTCTGGCTGGACGGATGCGGCCAATCCGGATGTGCGCTTTGTCAACCGGCAGCGCGGCGCAGGAACGCGGGTGCTGCTGGATTTTGAGTTGGGTAAATTGGGCATCACGCCGGAACAGGTACGCGGCTACGATCGGGAGGAGTATACCCATCTGGCAGTAGCAGCAGCGGTGGCTTCCGGCACGGCCGATGCCGGTTTAGGCATCCGCGCCGCCGCTCGTGCTTTGCATCTGGATTTTGTGCCGTTGGCACAGGAGCGGTATGAGTTGGTCATACCCAAACAACATTATGAGAGTGAATTGTTACGGCCGTTGCTCGATTTACTCCACGATGACGAATTTAAGACGGCCGTAGCTGCTTTGCCCGGTTATGACGTGAGCATCATGGGACAGGTGCGGGAGATTGGAGATTAATATGAATTTTGTAGCTGATTTACACAACCATACGACTGCATCCGACGGGGAATACACGCCCACGGAATTGGTGCAGAAAGCGAAAGAATTGGGGCTTACGGCCGTGGGCGTGACCGATCACGACACCTTAAACGGCCTGGACGAAGCATTGGCAGCCGGAGAGGAAATCGGTATTCGTGTCGTCCCCGGCGTTGAAGTCTCCCTGCGCTTTCGCCGCGACTATTTTACCGGCACGCTGCACTATCTTCTCTACATTCCTTACGCCTTGCTGGCTGACGACCAGTTCCGCCAAATGGCCATGGACATTTTCAGCCAGGGGCGAGGTGCGGGGCTGGTACGGGCACGGGTGACGGCGATTAACGCCGAATTTGGTCCTGGAGGAAAGACGCCCCTTTTGCAGCGCGACCTGACCCCAGAAGAGATTGAAGAACTGGCCCCCAATGTTACCCGCCGCCATTTTGCCCTGGCTCTCAGCCAGAATCACGGCCTGGACAAGGCGCAAATCACCCAACTTATCGGTAACGACAGCCCGGCTTACGTGCCTTCCGGCATTGATCCGCACCAATTAACGCCGTTGCTGCACACCTACCCGCAGTTGGTGCGTGTGTTCGCTCATCCGGCGGCCGGTTCTTATCCTGGCGAGAGTCTCTACAATGAAGTCTTGCCCCCTATTGGGATTGTAGACCGGCTGATGTCGGAATTTCTGGATGACGATGTGTTGGGGCTGGACGGGTTAGAAGTGCATTATCCCGGCCATGTGGCGGAACATGAGGCGTTGATGGCGGAATGGGCGCAAAAGTACGGCTTGATGATGACGGGTGGGTCGGACTGCCATGATCGGGTGAAACGGCCGTTAGGCGTGGCCGGTGTTTCGGAAGCGGAATTGAACGCTTTACTGGATAGGCTGTTATAAAGATTTTGGAATAGAGATATGCCTCGTGAGGTTACGGTCGTAATCCCGCGAGGCTTTTTTTATGCGTATAGGAATCAAGTCAGATGACACTCTGCCTATTGAGCCGCCGGGGAACGAATTGTATCGTATAGATGATTCTCCCCACCGGGCAAATTGCCCGGCATGTTTGGGCAAAATGATAAACAGTACTTTGGTTCCAAAGTAACAATTTTCGTAAGATTGCCTGCTTAAATTAGCAAAAAATCCTCCGGGAGAATCTTCCAGCAGTAACGGAAATCACAAATTGAACAGGTGAACTCGCTTTACTTGAACGATGGTTTCCTACAATTTCATAGGCCATACGGACAAGTGCGGCGAGCGTAAAGGTATGAGGTGTATTGGTATGAAAAGAAAGACGCTCTCCGAAACAATGTTCGGGAACAACTGGCTGATTGTCCTCGGCATCATCATTTTCACAATCATAACAGGATTGCTGCGCCCTTCCGCATCCCAGGCGGCGCCGGCGCAAGTCGTTAACACATTCCCCTATGTGCAAAATTTTGATAGCTTCACCACGTGCAGCACGACGCCCGGCGTTTCCTGCACCTTGAGCGCCGAATGGATCAACGACGCCGGCGACGACATAGACTGGACGGTGAACA
The DNA here is from genome assembly GCA_024278255.1 of Chloroflexota bacterium. Classification (GTDB taxonomy): domain Bacteria; phylum Chloroflexota; class Anaerolineae; order Promineifilales; family Promineifilaceae; genus JAJRTP01. Next base: position 8,449 of record JAJRTP010000656.1, read on the forward strand.
GCGGCAATACGCCTTCGTTCAATACCGGCCCGTCAGCTGATCATACAAGCGGCAGCGGCAATTATTTGTATACCGAATCCAGCGATCCCAATTTTGACAAGCAAGCAAACCTTATCTCGCCCCGAATTGATTTGTCCGGCGGCATTGCCAGTCCCTGGCTTTCTTTTTGGTATCACATGTACGGCGGGAGCATGGGGGTTATGCACGTGGACATTAGTACAGATGATGGGGCAACCTGGACGAACGATATTATTCCTGCCTGGACAGATAACCAGGATGCGTGGCAGGAAAAAACAGTTAGCCTGGAACCATACGTGGGACAAAGCCAGGTGCGTATCCGTTTTCGCGGCATTACCGGCCCAAACTGGCAGAGCGACATGGCTATTGATGATTTTATGATTTATGAGCCGCCGCCGGGGATTCGCTTCCTGACGCCCTGGTCTGGCAGCCTGACGTTGTATGAGAATGGCCCCGCGCAAACGTACCAGATAGGGTTGTGGACTGTACCCGCCGGCGATGTGGGGATAACGGTAACGGCCGATTCGCAGAGCGAGGTCAGTCTGGACGGCAGCAATTTTGCCATTACCCAAACTTTTGTCCTGACTGGCACGGCCGTACAAAACATTACTGTTCGCGCTACAGACGATGCCCTTATTGAAGGCACCCACGCGACAACCATCACCCATACCATCACCGCTACGGCCGACCCCGCCAACTACCCCGCCACAACCAGCATTCCGACCATCAACGCGGCCGTCAGCGACAACGATTTCGACAGTGACGGCGACAACATTGCCGACGCGTACGACAGCGACCCCAACGATCCCAACATTCCCGGCAGCTACCCCTCCGTCACCTACCTGACCGACATTGACAACGAAGACAACATCCAGAGCGGCAATTCCGACGGGGATTTGGGCCAGTGCGTCTTTAACACCAGCGACAACCATCCCATCGAATTTAACATTTTTATAGACGAAGCCTTACCCACTTCCAGCGCCTACCTTTCTCTCTTTGTAGAAGATGTGGATTGGCCGGACGAGCAGAATGAAGTGTTTCTGAACGGTCATTCGCTGGGGTACATTATCGGTGAGGATGGACTGAACTATTCCACCATGATGGTTGTTCCTGACATTTCCTGGGTGCGCTGGGGCAATAATTTGGTGCAGATTGACGTGGATCAGTTAAGCACAGGCAATTGGTGCGCCAATGTGCAGAGCGGGCAATTGGTCACAGATTATCAGGATGGGCAGTATGACGCTTCCATTCGCTATTTGAACACGGACAACAACGTGTACGCCTACGGCAGCACGGTCACAACCACGCTGGAAGTGGATACCACAGATCCTGTCAGCCAAACAACCCGGCTGGAACTTATTTTACGCGATCCCGATGGTACAATCATTAATTTCGATTCTAATACGGCCGCCCAAAATTGGGTTGTGACCGGCACGGCTGATGAACCGTACCAGTGGGTATTTACCCTGCCGGTAACAGGTACGGCTGGTTTGTGGGGTGTAACCTTAACGGTTTACGATGCCGCTACCGGCGCTTTTCAGGATACACAGACAGTATCCTTCGCTGTGCCGGATTTATCGGTTGTCTTGCCCACGATTGCTGGCATTACGCCGGACAATGGGTATGAGGCCCAGGCCACGGCCGTAACCATCCAGGGTACCAACTTCGACAGCAGCACAACCTGCACTGTGGGCGGTCTGAGCCTGAGCAATGCTACTGTCGTAGACAACAATACTATCACCGGTAACGTTTCGGCGGCGCTAACGCCTGGCGTATACGACGTGGTTTGCACCAACGCTTTTGGCAGCGATACGTTGAGCGCCGGTTTTACGGTGAATGACGCCCCGGACGCCAACGACGACACGGCCGTGACAGATGAAGACACGGCCGTAACCATTGACGCTCTCAGCAACGACGTGGACACCGACAGCAGCCTGACGATTACGGCCGTTGGCGCAGCCGTCAATGGCGCAGCCCTGACAAACGGCAGCGTCATCACCTACACCCCTGCGCTCAACTTCTACGGCACGGACGTGTTTACCTACACTGTCAGCGACGGCTCATTGAGCGATACGGCAACAATTACAGTAACGGTCAACCCTGTGAACGATGCGCCCACGGCCGGGGATGACACGGCAACGACAAACGAAGATACGGCCGTCACCATTGATGTGCTGGCGAATGACAACGACGTGGACAGCAGTTTGACGATTACGGCCGTCGGTTCGCCCGGCAGCGGCACAGCAACAATTAGCGCCGGCCAGATTGTGTACACGCCGACGCCCAACTTTAACGGTACGGATGTCTTCACTTATACCGTCAGCGATGGTAGTTTGGGCGACATGGCGACAATTACGGTGACGGTAAACGCCGTCAACGACGCGCCGACGGCCGCAGACGACACGGCCGTGACAGACGAAGATACGGCCGTGACCATCGCCCCGCTGGTTAGCGACGTGGACGGGGACAGTTTGATCATTACGCCTGGCGCGCCCAGCAACGGTACAGCGATAGCGGCGGGCACAACCATCACCTACACGCCTAACGCCGACTTCAACGGTACGGACGTGTTTACCTACACCGTCAGCGACGGCGCGTTAAGCGACACGGCGACAATTACGGTGACGGTAAACGCCGTCAACGACACGCCCACGGCCGCAGACGACAGTTACGACGCGGTGCAAAACGTGACGCTGGTTGTGGCTGCACCCGGCGTGCTGGATAATGATAACGATGTGGACGGGGATGGGCTGACGGCCGCGTTGGAAACTGCTCCCATTACCGGAACCCTGGTCATCAGCCCGGACGGCGCCTTCAGCTACGCGCCGCCGCCTGATTATACCGGCGTCGTGACCTTTACCTACCGCGCCGACGACGGAACGACCCAATCCGCCCCGGCCGCCGTTACCCTGAACGTGCAGCAGGATACGGACGGCGACGGCCTGTCCGACGCCGCCGAAGGGAGCGCCGATTCCGACGGAGACGGCATCCCGGATTACCTGGAACCGAATGACCAGGATACGGACGGGGACGGAACGCCCAACCATCTGGACAATGACGACGACGGGGACGGCGTACCCACCGCCACAGAATGCCCCGCCGGACTCCCCTGCCGGGACAGCGACGGAGACGGGGCGCCTGACTACCTGGACGCGGACGACGACGGCGACGGCATCCCCACCCTCACCGAAGGGAGCGCCGATTCTGACGGCGACGGCATCCCGGATTACCTGGAACCGAATGACCTGGATACGGACGGGGACGGCGCGTTCAACTATCTGGACGCAGACGACGATGGGGACGGCGTGTCCACCACCGCAGAATGCCCCGGCGGCATTCCTTGCCCGGACAGCGATGGGGACGGTACGCCGGATTACCTGGACGCGGACGATGACGGGGACGGCGTGCCCACCGCCGACGAATGCCCCGGCGGAAACTGTGTGGATACGGACGGGGACGGCGCGGCCGATTACCTGGACGCGGACGACGATGGGGACGGCATTCCCACGGCCGCCGAATGCCCCGGCGGCGTCTGCCCGGACGCGGACGGGGACGGCCTGCCCGACTATCTGGAAGATAACGGCGCCGACACGGACGGGGACGGCCTGACCAACGATCAGGACGCGGACGACGACGGGGACGGTATCCCCACGGCCGACGAATGCAGCGGCGGTATCCCCTGCCCGGATACGGGCGGGGACGGAATACCGGATTATCTGGACCCGAATGAGGCGCCGACGGCCGTTGACGACAGCTACAATATTAATGAAGACGCTGTCCTGACAATCGACGCTTCTTCCGGCGTGCTGAACAATGACAGCGACGCCGACGGCCCAACCCTGACCGTCTCGCTGGATCAGGACGCGAGCTATGGGACGCTGACGCTGAACAGCGACGGTTCCTTCAGCTATACGCCCAATGCCGATTACAACGGGACGGACAGTTTCCGCTACGCAGCCAGCGACGGCTACCTGACGGCGACGGCGACGGTGACGATTACCGTTGTTCCTGTCAATGATGCGCCCACGGCCGTAGACGACAACGGCGGCAGCACAGACGAAGACACTCCCTTTACCACCGGCAGCGTCTTGCCCAACGACAGCGACCCGGAGAATGATCCGTTAAGCGTGAGCGGTCTGGACACGGCGGGGACGCAGGGCAGCGTGACAGATAATGGGGACGGCACGTTCAACTACGACCCCAACGGCCGGTTTGAATATCTGGCGGCGGGGGAGACGGCGACGGACAGCTTTGGTTACACGGTGAGTGATGGCAGTTTGACGGATACGGCCGTCGTTACCATCACCATTAGCGGCGTGAACGATGCGCCCGCCGCCAACGACGACAACGAAACGACGGACGAAGCTACGGCCGTGACCATCCCCGTTCTGGACAATGACAGCGACCCGGATGCCAGCGACAGCCTGAGCGTGACCGGCGTCGTCACGACCGGGACGCAGGGCGCAGTGACGCTGGTGAGCGGTAGCGTACAGTATGACCCGAATGGGGCGTTTGATTATCTGGGCGCGGGAGCGGTGGCGACGGACGTGTTCACTTACACGATTAGCGATGGAAATGGGGGGACGGCGGCGGCCGTCGTGACCGTCACTGTTACTGGTCTGAACGATGCGCCTGCGGCCGGGGACGATACGGCGGTTGCCGACGAGGACAATCCCATCACTATTGCCAACGTGATGGACAACGACAATGACCCCAATGGGGACAGCCTGAGCGTGACCGGCGTCATCACGGCCGGGACGCAAGGCGCGGTGACGGATAACGGGGACGGCACGTTTGGTTACGATCCCAACGGCCGGTTTGAATACCTGGCGGCGGGGATGACGGCGACGGACGTGTTCAGTTACACGGTGAGCGACGGCTCGTTGACGGATACGGCCGCCGTCGTCATCACCATTACCGGCGTGAATGACGCGCCTGTGGCGGTGGACGATACGGCCAGTACAGACGAGGATACGCCGCGCGTCATTGCCGCGCGAGGGAATGATACGGACGTGGATGGAGATACGCTGACGATTACGGCCGTCGGCGCTCCGGCTAACGGTTCGGCGACGACGGACGGCGGCACGATTACCTACACCCCGGCACCCAACTTCTACGGCACGGACGTGTTCACCTACACGGTCAGCGACG
>JAJRTP010000657.1 GCA_024278255.1 Chloroflexota bacterium
CCAACATCTCCTAAAAATAAATCAACCTGTTACAAAAGTATTCCGGTATGAACTCAGCTTGTCATGAAAACACCTCAAAACGTTGCGATACCTTGTAATTATCCTAAAATGTATGGTATTGTCAATGACATTTAACGGGCGATAGCCGCTGCCGAATGGAACGTGGCAGGGCAAAAATAATATAACCTGGAGGATTTAATGGGGACAAAGGGAAAGCCGTTAACAATTCTGATGGCGGATGATGATGAAGATGACCGTTTACTGACTCAGGAAGCGTTGGAAGAAAGCCGCCTGGTCAACGAAATTCATTTTGTGGAAGATGGCGAGCAGTTGATGGATTATCTATACCGTCGGGGAGCCTATATGTATCTGGCCAATGAGCCACTGCCCGGCCTCATCCTCCTGGATTTGAATATGCCGCGCAAAGACGGGCGGGAAGCGTTGCAGGAGATTAAAGCAGACGATCAACTGCGCCCCATTCCGGTCGTTATTCTGACCACTTCCAAAGGCGAAGAAGATATTTACCGCAGTTATGATTTGGGGGCCAGTTCCTATATTGCCAAACCGGTCACTTTTGCCGCTCTGGTGGAAGTTATCCGAGCCATTGGCCGGTATTGGTTTGAATTGGTAGAGCTGCCGAATCCCGGCCGGCGCAAGACTGATGCCTGAGAAGTTCAACTTCTTTGAGAAGTTGAACTTCTGGTGGAAAGGATTTGCTTATGGCGAATGAAGCTTTGCGTATTTTGCTGGTTGATGATGATGAAGATGATTACCTGATTACTGAGGATCATCTACTGGATATAGAAGGCCAACCTTTTCAACTGGATTGGACGCCGGATTATTTTTCCGCTTTGGACATCATTTCCCGGCAGGAACATGATGTTTATTTAATTGATTACCGGTTAGGTAAAGAGACGGGGCTGGATTTGCTGCGCTGGGCGGTGGCCAGTGGTTATAAAACGCCGTTTATTCTGCTGACCGGCCAGGGGGACCATCAGGTGGATTTGGCGGCCATGGCGGCGGGTGCGGCAGATTTTTTGGTGAAAGGGCAAATAGATGCTCAGCTGCTGGAGCGTTCTATCCGGTATGCGGTAGAACGGCATCGGGCCGAGGCAGCCCGGCAGCGTTTGGAAGAAGAGCTGCGCCAGTCGCAGAAGATGGAGGCGATTGGGCACATGGCGGGGGGTATTGCCCATGATTTCAACAATGTCCTGACGGCTATTTTGTCGTTTGCAGGGCTGGCCAAGCGGCAGGTGGGCAAGGAGCATCCGGCTTACGGCCGTTTGGCCGGCATTGAAGAAGCCAGTTTGCGCGGCGCGGAACTGACCCGCCAGTTGCTCACCTTTGCCCGGCGGCAGGTTACGGTTCCCAGAATATTTGACCTGAATGAACTTATCCTGAATATGGACAAATTTTTGCGCCGCCTGATTACGGCTGATATTGAACTGGTTACGCTGCCTTTGCCGGAATTATGCCGGGTAAAGGCTGACCCGGCACAAATAGAGCAGGTTTTAGTCAACTTGGTTGTCAATGCCCGCGACGCCATGCCGAAGGGAGGGACACTGACCATCCGCACCACTCGCAAGAAGCTGAACAAGGGGTTTGACAATGCCGCGCATGGCAATTTTGTCTGCCTGATCGTCAGCGATACCGGGGTGGGGATGGATAAAGAGGTGCTGAGCCATATTTTCGAGCCGTTTTATACCACGAAAGCGCCGGGCAAAGGGACGGGTTTGGGGTTGGCTACCTGTTATGGCATTGTAAAACAGAACGAAGGGCACATTTCAGTGGAGAGCAAACCGGGAACAGGTACTGAGTTTCAAGTCTTTTTGCCTTCTGTCAGTTCAGGAGAAACGAAAGAGTTGACCAGGCCGCAGAATGACATGACAGCGCCTATGGGGGATGAGTTGATTTTGTTGGTGGAGGATGAACCGGCTGTGCGTCAATCATTGGCAGAGTTTTTGCAAAAGCAGGGGTATGAACTGGTTACGGCCGTAAACGGTGAAGACGCCCTCCAGCAGTTAAACACCCAAAAAGACAGCCAGCCGGACTTGCTCCTAACGGACATGGTGATGCCCCAACTAGGTGGCGCACCTTTGGCTAAAATCCTCAAAGAAAAGATGCCCGGCTTGAAGGTGCTGTTTATTTCCGGTTATGCTGATGAATCTATCGTGCAGCCGGATGTCCTGGATCCACACATTGCTTATTTGCAAAAACCTTTTACACTGGACACGTTGGCTCGGGAAATCAGACAATTGTTGGATAAGGAATGATGAGTGCGGACCACCCCGAAAAACTCGGCCAATCTCTTTCCCCGGTGGAACTGCAAGAGGCTTATACCCAACTCCAGGCCGAATATGATGCGCTGAGAGAGGATTACGGCCGTTTGCAGCAGGAGTCTTTAAATTCTCAAGCAGATTCCCCTCAGAATAAATCGGGTGATAAAGACGCTCAGCGCCAATGGGTTTACACCAGAACTTTGCAAGAGCTGGGCGTGGTTCTCACTTCTTCATTGAATTTGGATGACGTGCTGGACACCATCGGCAAGCAAATTTTAAGCCTCATGGATGTGTCTTCCTGCACCATTATGCTGCTGGAGCCACCGGACCAACTTATCTGGCGCACCATGATTGGCCTGCCGGACGAGATTCGGCGCATTGGACGGCAGCATGTCGGTGAAGGATTGTCAGGTTGGGTAGCCGCCCATCGTCAATTATTACAGATAGAACACGCTTATAATGATCCCCGCTTAAACAATGCAGATATGCGCCGCCGCCACGGATATTACACGTTTCTCGGTGTGCCCATGGAAGTGAAGGGCGAATTGGTGGGCGTATTTGAGATTTTCACGATGGAGCCGCGCCGGTTTGATGAGGAAGAAGAGGCGTTGTTAGCCGCTTTTGCCCGGCAGGCGGCCGTTGCCGTAGAAAATGCTCGTTTATTTGAGGAAGTCAACAAGCGTGTTCAGGAACTGGAGCAATTATACCAGGCCGCCCACGCCATGTCTGCTTCACTGAATAAAGAGAAGGTTTTGCTGAAATTAGCGGAACAATTGACCCAGGTCATGGGCGTAACCAGCACCTACATTCTGGAAGCGAATGCAGACCTGACCGAACAAACAGTAGTGGCGGAGTATTGGACGGATGAGGCTAATGAAAAAGAACGAATCTCAGATATGGGCGTGGTATATGATTTACAGAATTTCCAGGTCATAGCAGAAGTAATAAAAAATGGTAAGGTTCTGAATTTCCATGACGACAGTGATTTTGTTTGCGAAGCTGCCCGGAAAGAACTGCAAGATTACAACGTAAAGAGCGCGTTGGTTGTGCCAATTATCCGCAGCGGCCGTGTGTACGGTGAAGTGGAACTGTGGGAAAGTCGTCGCAGACGAGAGTTTTCGCCTCAAGAAACAAAGTTAGCGCAAACAATCGCCCAACACGCCGCCAGCGTCATCGAAAACGCCCGCCTGTTCGAGCAGGTGCAGGAACACGCCGCCTTGCTGGAAACGGAAGTGGCTGTGCGCACGGCCGAATTGGAAATATCTAACGAGCAGTTAACCCAGGAAATCGAAGAACGCAAGCGCATTGAAGAAGAACTCCTGGCCCGGTCAATCTCTCTGTCTACCATCAATACCATAGCCAATACAATTTATCGCACATTTGACGTGCAGGAATTGGTAAGTGAGGCTGTAAACGGATTGATGGACTACCCCAAGTTCATGGGCGTTTCTATATTCAGACTCAATACGACCGATCAAACCCTCCACTTGATGGCCCAAAGAGGATTTGGGCAGGAGGTTGTGGAAGTAGGGCATATTGTATCGGTAGATGGCAGTATCAATGGATATGCTGTGCGCCAGAAAGAGATTGTCATCTCGTATGATTTCCGTAACGACGAACGCATTGTGCCGGCTTTGGCCCAAATGCTGCACGAAGAAGGGGTGCGCGGTATTGCTGTTATACCTATCATGGTGCAGGATGAGGTGTTTGGCACGTATTCCATTGTACTGCCGGAAAATGTAACGCTTACGCACCAGGAGCAGGAGATGCTCCTGGCGATTAGTTCCAGCCTGGGGCTGGCTATGGCTAACGCTCACTATGTGACGCAAATCCAAACTGAAATTGAGGAACGACGCCGGGTTGAGGTTGAGCTTCAGGCCAAAACTGTATCCCTGGCTACGATTAACACCATTGCGGAGGCCGCTTACCGCACTTTTGATTTGGCGGAAATTGTGCGGCAGGTTGTACTAACATTGAGGGCGTACCCAAAATTTGTTGGCGTTTCCGTTTTCTCTTTGAACGAGAGAGAAAAGTGTCTGGATTTGCTGGAGCAGACTGGATTTGATGCCATTGTGAAAGAGAGCAGTCATCGGATGCCTCTGGAGGGCAGCATCAACGGTACGGCCGTTCTCGAAAAAAAGATCATCATCTCTTATGATTTACCCCACGATAGCCGTGCCGAGCCAACCACACGAGAACTTTTATTGCAAGCCGGCTATCTTGGCGTCGTTGTTGTGCCCATCATCTATAAAGACAAGGTATTAGGCACTTACTCAATAGTTCTCCCGGAAAATGTGCGGGTCACAGAGCAGGAACTGGAGATGTTGAAATCTATCAGTACTACTGTGGGGCTGGCCATGTCTAACGCCCAATACGTTCACCAGATTGAGGCAGAAATTAAAGAACGGCAGCAGGTTGAAGAAGAACTGAAAATTTATGCGGCGGAACTGGA
>JAJRTP010000658.1 GCA_024278255.1 Chloroflexota bacterium
AGTTTTCTAAATCGTTTACTCATGTGTACCTCTCCTTGGTTGGCCGCACCTTCTAGAGGGGTACACATGATTATACCGACTACAACGGTAGAACCTTTTTCTTGTACCACTGCCAGAGGCAGTGGTTTTCAAACGAATAAATTTGAAATCAGTTCTTTACAGAAAATAAGGATTTTATATGACGAGAAAACTAGAATCTCTCCGAGTTCATTTGGACCATTTAATACCTCGCCAAAGTGTTCGATACATATATCTTCCGCATAATGCTTCTAACAATCCTTTGGAGACCGCACCAGGAGGACAAGAAGACCGTAACTTGCGATATGAAGATATAAAGCGACAAGATGGGTGGTTTAAGCAAATAAGAAAACCGGACTTTCAAAGAGAAACCAACGCTTGGACGCCTACTGACTGTATTGATTTTCTTGATTCTGTCGTTAATGGGCGAATAATTCCAAGCATAATTCTTTGGAACAGCCCTGAAAACAGTTTTACGTATGTTCTAGATGGTGCTCATCGACTATCCGTTCTTCGTGCTTGGATGAGTGACGATTGGGGAGACAAAGCTGGAGACTATTATGCTCGGCGTAATGATACTGAGATAAAAAAAGTAGCACAAATCACAAGAGAATTGGTTCAAAAGCAAATAGGATTATTTATTGACTTTCAAACAGCTCACATCGAGTATACAGAATTAGGAGATCAAGGGAAAATACAAAAGAAAGAAATGGGGCAAAAACGATTTTCACAGGCCAGCTTTTATCAGCGTGTTATGGGTGGGCTAAATACATTAGCTGTTCAATGGGAAAAAGGGAACTACGAATCAGCAGAACAGTCCTTTCTTCGTATTAACAGAAAAGGCCAAGCATTAGATCCGTGGGAAGCAACCTTGATTGAGCATCGGAGAGGCAGTTATGCCCGCTCTATTATGTGCATTGCTAATGGAGGGGAACCAGGGCATTATTGGCCCACTCCCACAGAAGAAGATGAAGAAGCCAACCAGAAGTCTGTCAAGAAAAAAATTGATAGTTTTAGCGATAAAGCAAAAAATATTTATAAAAAATTATTCGTCCCCCCGTACGAATTGCCAATTATTAGTTTAACAGTTCCATTGATGGTAGCACCTGAATATTTCCAAAAACACAAATATCTGCTAGAAATAATACCTTTATTAGTGGATCGGGAAGTAGTTTCAAACGATAAACAAGTAATTGATCGGTTAAAGGTCGACGATACAGCCCCTCCACAACTTATTATTGACAACGCAGATAAAACACTAACGAAGCTCGACAAAGGATTAGAACATTTAATCACGTTTTCGAATAATTCGACATCCTTATCTATTGTTCCATTGTTTTATTGGTATAATCACAAAGGACAGTTCGCACGTGGTCTTTTGTACGGATTCTTGTATTGGTTACTGGCAGGTACCAAAGAAGAGATCGTGGATCGAAAACTTATTTTTTCAGGTAATCGAGAGCGATTTGAAGATATCCTATTTTACCTTAAGCCCGACATATCAACGATACAGGCTAGAGGCGGTGCTGGGCTTAAAGCTACACGCCGCGCCGCAGAATTTTATCAAGCTACACTTAAACTTCTTCATGAAAACCCCCAATTACAGCCAGGTTCAGAAGATTTATATTCGCGGGTACTTGATGAACTCGCAGATTATGCAAGTATTCCAAAACGTAAAACAAACCCCAAAAGAAGTAGAGCTTTCAGTAGTAGTGACAAAAGCCAAATAAATATCAGAGAATTATTTGAAAGTGGTTCTATTAGATGTCACATATGTGGGGGAGTAGTCAACTTACTACAACCAAGAGGCATTCAATACGATCACAAAATCGACTACGAGATATCAAAAATCACAGACCCTGAAACTGGGAAACCAACGCATCCTTTTTGTAACAGATATAAAAAAGATATTCAAAACTACAAGCAGGATAGAGGTGATTTTCACATTCCACTATTAACAAAGAGTGCAAAAAAAGCACAAAAAATTGTTGGACAGATGGATATTTTTACATTTATGGAGAAAAAGTTGTCTGATTAGTACTGTTGGCTTTCACTAATGCCCTCAGTGGCAAGAATGATTTCATCGATTACTAACGCTCAATAAAGCCAACTCATTGTTCGAAAAGACACAGACAACAACCAGAGCAATTAGAAATTTACCCTCATCATATTTAAACAAGTAGTCGGCAACCTATAAAACACGATTTAACAAATCATCCTTGATAATTTGCAAAATTGTGCTACAGAACTACAAACAAGATGATCTTCCCTCCAAAATGTTAATTCCAATCGCCTCCATCATCATCCCTCATATGAACGGCAAAGATTTGCTGCGGGACTGTCTGGATGCTTTGCACCGCCAGACGTTTGCCGATTTTGAGGTGTTGATTGTGGACAACGGTTCCACGGACGGCTCGCAGGATTTTGTGCGGACGCATTACCCGGAGGCGCAGGTGATTGAACTGGGGCGGAATTACGGCTTTACCGGCGCGTGCAACCGGGGCTGGGAAGCGTCGCAAGGCGAGTTTATCATCCTGCTGAATAATGATACGGAAGCTGACCCACGCTGGCTGGAAGAAGTGGTCGGCGCGTTACGGCAACACCCCCAGGCGGGCATTGTCGCCAGCAAGATGCTGCTTTTTGACGAGCGGGATCGCTTCCACACCGCCGGAGATTTTTACCGGCTGGACGGCATTCCGGGCAACCGGGGCGTCTGGCAGAAGGACGCGGGGCAATATAACAAGGAAGAGCGCGTCTTCAGCGCCTGCGGCGGCGCGGCCGCTTACCGGCGAACGATGCTGGAGGAAATCGGCTTCCTGGATGATGATTTTTTCTTTTCCTGCGAAGACGTGGACATGGGGTGGCGGGCCAATCTGGCCGGCTGGCAGACGATTTATGCGCCCACGGCCGTTGTCTACCACAAACTCAAGGCAACAGGAGGCAGCGTGACGGGCAGTTATTACGACGGCCGTAACTTCCTCTACCTCATCTGGAAAGATTATCCCGGCGACCTGCTGCGGCAAAACTGGCGGCCCATCCTCAAGGCGCAGTTACGCATCACCGGCGACGCCTTACGCGCCTGGCGTGGCGCGGCCGCCCGCGCCCGGTTGCGCGGCCAGATAGCCGGCTTGCTGGGCATCTTCAAAATGTGGCCCAAGCGCCAACAAGTCCAGGCAATCCGCCGTATTGACAACGATTCCCTTACGGCCGTATTAACCCCGGTTGACGATAATGCCGCAGATGGGTAACATTCCCAAAAATGTAATCAGGCAACTGGGTAATTGCGTCCTTACCCAATTACCTGATTACTCAATTACCTAATGGAAGAACCAAACGAGATGACCACACCCTATCTATCCGTCATCATTCCCGCCTATAACGAAGAAACCCGCATTGGCAAAACGCTGGATGCCGTTTACGCCTACCTGTCCGCCCAACCCTTCACCTGGGAGCTGCTCATCGTTCTGGATGGCGTGACAGACAACACACTGGGTGTGATAGAGGAGTTTGCCGCCGGTAAAGATGGCGTCCGCTGGATTGACCGGCAGGAAAACATGGGCAAAGGGTACACCGTGCGCCAGGGGATGCTGGCGGCCCGCGGCCAAATCCGCCTCTTTACCGACGCCGACAACTCCACCGATATGTCTCACTTTGACAAGATGAAGCCGCTGTTCGACCAGGGAGCCGATGTGGTTATCGCCTCACGAGACCACAAGGACGCGCCGGACGCCGAGCAAGCGACGCCCCAACCTCTCATCAAACGACTGTTGGGGAATGCGGGGAATCTGGTGGTGCAGGCCGTGGCCGTGCCCGGTATTTGGGATACGCAGTGCGGCTTCAAGGCGTTTCGGGCCTTGGCAGCCGAAGAGATTTTTTCCGTCGCCCGCATCAATGGCTGGGGGTTTGACATGGAAGCGCTGGCCCTGGCCCGCCATTTTGGCTACCAGGTGGAAATCATTGGCGCATACTGGGTGGACGAGCCGAATACACATGTGGAAACGCTGGACTATTTCCGTTCACTGGGGGAAGCATTTAAGGTGCGCTGGAATTTGCTGACGCGGGTTTATGAACGGCCGTCCACTTCCCCCGAAACTCATCCATCAGAAGCCCAGCCCAAGATATAAACCGGGCAAACAAACAGTTCCAAACTGTGCTAAAATGAAGAAGATAGCCATTGAATAATCAAACCTCTCAAGCGGCAAGGAGGAAAATGATGACAACCCGTGTTACAGATATGAGCGTTGACGAATTAAAGTTTTTGATTCAGGAAACGGTTACTCAAGCCTTCACAGAATTATTTCAGGACCCGGATAAAGGTTTAGCATTACGTGAAGAGATGAAAGAAGCTTTGCAACTTTCACTGAAAGCTGCCAACTCCGGGGAAGAAACCATCCCGGCTGAGGATGTGGCATCCAGATTAGGACTTGATTGGTAAAATGTACCAAGTCGAATTTACGCCAACTGCAGAAAATGATTTGGGCAGTTTGAACAAAGCAATTGCCCAACGAATTTTCACAAAGATACGCTGGTTAGCAGAAAACTTTGATTCACTCACACCCGAACCTCTGACTGGACAATGGAAAGGCGTTTACAAACTGCGCGTAGGTGATTATCGTGTATTGTATACCTTTAACCCTGGTGAACAAATTATCATTGTGCATTTTGTGCGCCACCGGCGTGAGGTTTACAAAGCCAAATAACTTCACCTTGTAAAGTGGCGCATTTACTCATTGAAACGGCCGTAACCCACACCCCCACCGTCTACAGCCACATCGCCGGACTGGACGAAGCGGGACGAGGCGCGCTGGCCGGCCCCGTTGTCGCCGCGGCCGTCATTCTGCCTCTGGATGACCCGGACAGCCTGTTCCAATTGGAAGAAGTGAATGACTCCAAACAACTTACCGCCAAACAACGGGAAGCGCTTTATCCGGTTATCACGGAGTACGTCCTTGCCTTCGCCGTCGGCGCTGTACCGGCGCAGGCGATTGATCTAATCGGCATTATCCCGGCGACGAAACAGGCGATGCGTACGGCCGTAGCCCAACTCTCCCCCGCGCCGGATTATTTGCTGATAGACGGCCGTATCCGCCTGACCACCCTCAACATCCCCCAACAAGCCATCATCCGCGGCGACAGCCAAAGCCTGAGCATTGCTGCCGCCTCCATCATTGCCAAAGTCATCCGCGACCGGCTGATGGTGGCACTGGACAGCCAATATCCCCAATATGGCTTTGCCCAACATAAAGGGTACGGCACAGAAATGCACCGCCAGGCCATCGCCGAATTTGGCCCCTGCCCTCGGCACCGGTATTCCTTCGCTCCCATCCGGCAGACGCTGGTTTAGTTGTTTTCAGTGTTCAGTTTTCAGTGATTGACCACTCGACTACCAGACTACCAGGCTACTCGACTACCCGACTACTCGACTCAAATACACCTCCAACGCATCCAGCTTTTCATCCCGCCCCAACACTACCAACACATCTCCCGCCTCCAGAGGAATTGTGGGTGATACATCCAAACGCACACGAGGCGCGCCTGATTCGTCATGCCGCTCCAGCAAGCCGACCACGTTTAAGTCAAAACGGCTGCGGAAATCCAAGTCAACCAATGTCTTCCCATCCCAAGCCAAGGGCACTTGGATTCGGCGGGAACTGACACCGGGCATAATTTGCTTCTGGCTGTATTTCTGCCGCTGGCTGCGATAAATGGTCTGGTCGTGGGCCAGGAGCGAGGTCACTACCAGGGCAATCAGCGAAGGAATCATGTAGGCGGAACCAAAAATTTCCACCGAAAGCAGGATAGCCGCCAGCGGCACATTGACAATGGAAACCAACGCGGCCGTCATGCCGGGCACAATTAGCCACATGGGCTGGACACCCAGAAAATCAGCCATCCCAGCCGCCACCATCGTGCCAAAAAAGAGGGAGGGAATCAGCAGCCCGGCCGATCCCCCGGAGCCAATTGTGGCAATCGTAGCGGGCATCTTGGTTGCCAGAGCAATCATAGCCACCGCCAGGGTTAATTTGCCAGCCAGGGCGGCATTGACAACGGATTCACCGGTGCCCAGAACCAATTCCAGGCCAAAATCACCCAATTGCAACTGCTCCACCAGCAGCACAACACCGATGGCGATGAAACCGGTGATGGCTGCACCGACCAGATGGCGCTGCCAAACAATCGGCAGCCGGTGGTAAAAAACGTGATGCCCCCAATTGTGGAATTTGCCAAAAAAGATGCCTACCAGGGCAATCAGGGCGCTCATCACAACAACGTCCAAATAGTAGACCGGGGTTGTGGGCGGCACGAACAGTTTCTCTACCTCAAATATAGCTGTTTCGCCAGGGGCAAAGATGTGGGTCAGGAAGAAGGCCACCAGCGCAGCCAGCAGTGAATAGAGTAGTTTCTCGATAATGGGGCGTCTGCGGTACATCACTTCGGTGGCAAAGAAGGCGGCGGCAAAGGGAGCGCCTAACAGGACGGAAACGGCCGCCGCAATGCCGCTGAGTTGGGCTGTCTGCAAATCGTCCGGATCAGTGGCCCGCCACCATTCGGCGATGCGGTCGAACAGAGAGAGTTTTTGGCGCACGGCCGTAACCTGTGAGCGCGGCTTAAACAAGCCGGCGGCCGTACTTTCCCCAATCAGAGTAACGCTGGCCTCCAGACCGCCGCTGCCGCCGCTGCCCAACGTAATCAAAGTCGCTACAAATTTTTGTGCAGCCAGCGTAAACGTAGGCAATTGCCAGCGGGCCTCTACGCCATCCTGCCCTTTTAACACCTGGTCAAAGGTGGGTTCGGACGAGTAGTAAAGGGAGATGGCTCTTTCCAGACCGTCGCCCTCTACGTCGTTCAGTTCGTGGATACGGCCGTCACTGTCTCGATAATGGATCACCGCCGAACGATATTTGGCAATAGCCGCCACCAGCAAGGCGCCCACAAGCAAAGGAAGCAAAACTAACAGCAGCATGAATCCTGTCTCCAGCTCTTCCAGGTAAGACAAGGTAAATTGAAACAGCCAATGTACCAATTGCCGCAAAGCAAAGACAATGGCCCAAACCACCACGCCAATCACAATAGATTGAAAGACAAGGCGGCGTTCTTCTTCATCGAAATAGCTGAGTAAGTTGAGGATGAGATTTTTGAGTTTGATCATAAAAATATCAGGGGATCAGAGGGCGGAGAGCAGGGAAGCATCAGCACCAGGTCACCTTGTCACCCCTTCACCTTGTCAAATTACGGTTGAAGTCGCTGTACCTCGAAGTTTTCGCTGGATACGGCCGTTAAATCCACCACCACTTCCTGCCCGCCAAAGCCGTCCAGCAAATCATGCGCCCGCACCGTCACTTCCGTCACATCCGCCGGTATTTCAATGCGGGATTGGCTGCGTGTGAAAGGCTGCTCGTCTACGTGGGGGTGGAGCAGCAGGCGGGTAAACGGACTGCCGGGATCGGGCTTGAGGATAGTTCCGTCCGGCAGCAAGACGTCCCAGCCGTCGGCGTAATCTTCCCAGCCGGTATCGGGGTGCTCGACAGTGACGCTAAACGTCCAGGTGTTGGCGGCCGTTTCTGTGGCCTTGACGAAAATGACATCAGCATTGGCGGCGTCGCTGTAGATGGACTCGACGGCCGTAGTTTCCGGCGGTGTTGTAGCTTCCGGTGTGGCGGTTGGTTCGGGGGGATTGGTCGGCAGGGGCACGGCCGTATCGGTAGGCACGGCTTCGGGTACGGCCGTCGGCAGTGGTTGGCTCGTATTTTCCACAGGAGGTACGGCCGTCTCTTCCGGTTCAGGAGAAGAAGCCG
>JAJRTP010000659.1 GCA_024278255.1 Chloroflexota bacterium
CCACAGCGCGTTCCAGTTCAGCCGTGCGCTTCTTGACCAGCGTTTCCAGATGTTCACGATACGCGTTCAGTTCGGCTTCGGCCCGCTTACGTTCTGCAATCTCGCGCTGCGCCTGCTCGTACAGGCGTCCGTTTTCAATGGCCTGGGCCGCAGGAGCGGCCAGTAACAAAAGCAGTCGCAGGTCGTCCCGGGTAAAGGTCCCCTCCTTTTTGTTCAGGGCCTCGATAACGCCAATCGTTTGCCCCTTAATTTGCAGGGGAACGCACAGGATCGAGCGGGTCGTAAAGCCTCCCAACCGATCAAATGCGCTGTAAAAGCGAGGCTCCCGGGACGCATCAGAAACGAGGAGCGGTTCACCATGTTCGGCCACCCAGCCGGCAATCCCCTGCCCCAACTGTAACCGCCTGCCCACCACAAAACCGGCATTCTGACCGTACGCAGTCGCAAAGTATAAATCGCCTCGACTCTCATCATATAAGGCTACCGAGGTAGCGGCGGCATTCAACAGGCGGGTGGTATGCACAATAATGAGATCGAGAATTTCTTTGAAATTCAGCGTAGAAGAAACGGCCTGGCTGACTGTACCCAACACAGCCAGTTCATCGAATATTCGTTTTTGTTCGGTAATATCACGAACCACCGCCATCCCCCCGATAATTTCGCCGGCTTCATTGCGCAAAGGGGAGTAATGCGCGGTGAAAAATCTGGTCTGGCCGGTCCGGGGATCAACAAACGGCCTGTCCCTGGACACCACATTATGACCAGCCAGCGCCTTTGTATAAAATTTATCCTCGCCGATTTCCCTGAGAAAAGGAAATACCTCAAAAACCTGTTTCCCCACCACCTGGTCACGGGAAACGCCAAACATATGTTCCATGGCCGGGTTCCAAACCGTATAGCGACATTCCCGGTCAAACGCCAAAATTCCGTCCAGGCTGCTATTAACCAGTTCCTCAAATATTGTTTCAGACACTTTCCAACAATCTCTCTCTGAACCCCAAACAAACGCTTACAAACAAACCGCTATTCCTGTAAATAACTTCCACCGGGTCTGCCGATAATCCAGTTATGAACCTTACCAGGCTGCCCAACCAGCTCAGTCAGTCGACTGAATTGTGCTCTTCCGGGGCAGATAATTGGAGCAAATCCCGCAAAATATCCCGTATTTGACCGAGCGTAGTTTCATTCAGTGACTTCACAGCCGCCGAGGCTGAGGCCTGGGCCGAAAGAAGGGGGCGCAACACATCGGCCAGCTTGCGGCTGAGGTTGTGAATTTGTTCCATTTTGTGGCGAATTTTCCGTTCGGAGGCAACGGCCTGAGCCATATCCCGGGCATAGGTCAGCATTTGCCGATGAATCATGTCCAGCCGTTTGTCAATAGAAACTTCATTGAGACGGCTAATCGGCGGCAGGATGATTCTAAAAATACTGCCCTCGCCCAGGCGGCTGGTCACAGTTAACTGCCCCCCATGTTGCTCCACCCCCCGGCGAGCGATGGTCAGCCCCAACCCCAGTCCGCCGGTCGCGCGAGTCAGATGTTCTTCAACCTGATAGAATTTATCAAATATATTTTCCAGATCGGTTTCAGGAATACCGATGCCGGTATCCTCAAATTCTATAATAACCGTACCCGGCTGCAAATCATGTTCTACCGCCTGAGCGCCCGCAACACGTCTCGCCCGGATAAAAATCTTCCCTCCGGGTTTATTGAATTTTACCGCGTTACTGAGCAGTTGGTAAATAATCCCATCCAGAATGTACGCGTCGCCGCGTACTGTTAAACCCTCAGCCGGCAGGTCTACCTGACAGGTAATATTTTCTGCCGCTATTTTTTCCTGCAACTGGTCCACCGATTTCTGGAGCAGACGGTTCAGGTCAATTTCCGCAATACTCAAATGTTTTGGCGCTGTGCGGTTGGTGGTAGCAAACTCTACCAGGTCGTCGATGGTGGTGCGCAATCGCTCAGTAGATTGCATAATCATTTCCAGAATGCTGTTCAGCATAGGGTCTTTAAACCGGGCCAGTTCCTCCTGCAAAACCCCTACGAATCCCATCACCCCGGCCAGCGGCGTCCGCAGTTCATGGGCGGCAATATTCACAAATTCATCCTTGAGACCTTCCAGGCGTTTGCGTTCGGTTAAATCATGTATAATCAAAATCCAGCCATGATCGTCGCCCAGAGGGGCCAGGTTGACCAGCAACGTACGGCTGGTAGGCTTAGAAATCTCGATTTCTACGCGACTGAGCGATTGAGAATCGTTTTTGATTCGCTGCATAGCCTCCTGCACATCTTTGATCGGCAGCAAATCGGCCAGTGGCCGGCCAATACAGTCGGTAGACGTTTGAAACAGCGTCAGAAAACGCGGATTGGCCTCTACCACGGTTAAGTTATTATCCACGACCGCCAGACCGTTTGGGGCCATATCAAAAATTGCCTGTAACTTTTTGGTGGTAGTTTCCAGTTCTTTGCGACGCTCTTTTTCCGCCGCGTATAGCCGGGCCAGGTCCTTTCCGTAAGCTCTTGCCTGAGCATACGCCAGTCGTGTTTCGTTTAAGGGATCCTCATTCGTCATAGAAATTCTCCTTAAGGCCAACCTGACGGCATCACAGTAAGACCGCTACAGCCGGTATTGCCTATACCGTTGACCATTATCACCCCCCATAAACCAGTTTTATTGGTTATTCATC
>JAJRTP010000660.1 GCA_024278255.1 Chloroflexota bacterium
CCAATTTTAATGGCTCGCATTTTTGAACGGGTTTCACGGTTAGGGAGGATTCATTGTCCTCTTCCTGACCCTAATCCTTCGTAATTTGGCGAAGGTATTGTTAAATCAGCCGGAGAAACTACCCGTCGGATAGCCGGTTCCGCCGCCATTTGTAAACTTTCTTGCAGCAACCGGCGGCTGAACCAGTTTTCCCCTATGGACACTGCCCGGACAGCCAGAATAAAATTCTGGGGGGCAGCATTCTTCAGGATGCAGCCATCTGCGCCCTGATCTGTCAGTTGGCGAAGACAAATTTCGTCGTTATCAGGCAACACCACCAACAGCCGTTTACCTTTTTGTTCCTGTTTCCAGGCAAAAACAGCTTCCGGCAGAGCGCAATTACCGGCCGTATCTGCCGTCCATAAAATAACGTCGGGCGGCGCCTCCCAATCTTGCGCAACCAGACGCCCCCAGGAAACGACGCTGCCACAAAATTGCAAATCAGGCGTATCCTGCAAAATGAACTGGATGCCAGCGCAAAACACGGGACAGTTATCTACGACAAACACGCGAACTACCGTTGCCATCTTACCTCCTGTTTTGTCATTCTGTAACCTTCCAACTGCCTGGTTCTCTGAAACTCTGATCTTGCTTAAACCAGTCTGTATGCGCCAAAAGAATATCGCTCCCCCCCCCCGCTGTGTCAAGCTCCCGTATAATTATCCCCGGAAAACTCTCATCACACACAAAGGAAAGACAGGATGAAAAATCGGCCGTCACCGATTGTTTGAGATGGAAGATATAATCAGGAACAAATGAACAAACCCACACGCAAACGCGACTGGCAACTCCTCTACTCCTTCATCGTCTTCATCGTTCTGGCCTCGCTGGACAATGCAGCGGCGGGCGTTCTGCCGCCGCTTTACGCCATCATTTCCCGCAATTTGGGGGCCAATGACGCCGCGCTGGGAGGCGTCACGGCCGTCTACCTGATCATCGTCGCCCTGTCCGCCATCTACTGGGGCTACCGCGGCGACCGCACAAAGCGCAAACCACTCCTGTTTTACGGCACCCTTCTCTGGGGCGCGGCCATGATTTTCACGGCTATGTCCCTGACTTTCACCCAGTTTTTAATCTTTCAGATGGTTACGGCCGTAGGCGTGGGCGGCATCAGTTCCGTCGGCTTCAGCGTCGTCAGCGACATCATTCCCGTGCCGCGCCGGGGCATGGCCTTGAGCTTGTGGAGTATCTCGCAGGGGATTGGCGCGGCGGGCGGGGCGCTGCTGGCCGGCACGTTGGGGGCGCTCAACTGGCGGCTGCCCTTCCTGGTCATCGCCGGGCTGGGCTTCCTCTTTGCCATCCTCTACCTGTTCACCCGCGAACCGCAGCGCGGCCAATCTCAACCGGAGTTGACGGCCGTATTTGCCCGCGGCGGTCACTACAACTATCGCATCCGCCGCCGCGACATTCGCCAGATTTTACGCCAGCGCAGCACCTTTTGGCTGTTGTGGCAGAGCTTCTTTTACTCTCTGGCTTTCGGTTCCACCCTCTGGGTACCCCGCTGGGCCATCGCCCGCGTCCAGGCCGAAGGGTATGATTTATCTACCGCCACCATCGTGGGCAATTTGTTCATCACCGTGTTCAGCGTGGGCGCATTTTTCGCCATCGCCGCCGGGTACATTGGCGACCACTGGCAAAGGCATAATCCCAAAGGCCGGGTTTACCTGGGGTTGATTGGGCTGTTTGGAGCCATGCCATTTTTTATCCTGCTCTTTTTCACGCCGCTGAAAGGGGTGGAAATTCCGGTGGATGGGAACTTTTTGGCGTTGGTTACGGCCGTATTCCTTAACCTCTTCACCAATCCCTGGGTCATCTTCGCTTTCCTCGTAGCCTTTGCCGCCATTGCCCTGCAATCCACCGATCCGCCCAACTGGGCCGCCATGATCACTGACGTCAACCTGCCGGAACACCGGGGCACAGTCATTGGCATCAGCCGCCTTTTTCGGGCAGTGGGGAACGCTCTCAGCGTGGGCGCGGCCGGTTTTCTTATCACCTCTCTGGCCGCCGATTATCCCTCGCCCGACAATTACGCCATCACCCTGGCCGCTTTCCAATTTCTCGTTATTCCCGCCGGATTCTGTTACTATAAGGTCAGTCAAAACATCGTCAAGGACAGGACGGCCGTTACCAACACCCTAAAAGCAAGAGCAGAAACGGCCGTGTCCCCCTGACCGCCCCGTTTCTGTAAACCGTCCTGTTTTCTCATTACAAACATCACTTGCAGATTCATATTAATTGTGGAAACTGAATACCACAACCTTTTACATTCCCACCATAGATTTACACAAATTAACTGGCAAGCAACATCTGTTATATTTGTACAAACCTGTGGCAAAAATATATTCTTGGAGGAAGTCCCATGTCCCGTAAATTGGAAAATTTACAAATGCCAGTCCCATCAGATATTGAGATTGCGCAATCAGTCGAACCCTTACCCATCACCCTTATCGCTGAAGAAGTTGGCCTGCTGCCCGAAGAATTGATTCTTTACGGCAACGACAAAGCCAAAGTACGCCTCTCTGTGCGCGACCGGCTGGCCGACAAGCCCAATGGCAAATACGTCCTCGTCACCGCCATCACCCCCACCCCGTTGGGCGAAGGTAAAACTACCACCACCGTCGGCGTCA
>JAJRTP010000661.1 GCA_024278255.1 Chloroflexota bacterium
ATTTGGTATGGCTTTTTACGCGGCCATTCTGGAAAAACCGGCCATATAAAAGATGATATGAAGACGGAGAAGCGGCATTTTACCCAACTAAATAGAACGGAATTAGAAGCTGCTTTGCATCAGGTATTTATTTATCACGCCATTGATAACCGGGGCGCTTTGGCTTCTACCAGGCAGGCTGATGCTGTGGCGGCCCAGATAACGGATGTGGCCTGGCGTTTTATTCAGGGGGAAGCGGATGAAACGGATGTCACGGCCGTAGCCATAGATTTGGGCCAACGGGGACTGACTGTACTCACTGGTTCCGCTTTGATGCGGGCTTTGGGCGAGATGGGGCTGGGGGAAGATACGGCCGTATTCCTGCGCCTCAACACGTTCCAACTTCTCTTCCTGGAAAAACTGGCTGCTGCCCGTGAACTGGAACAGCAGCGTATCCAGGAAAAATCGCAAACCGCTTTGCAGCGTGCCCTGCATACCCAACTGGAACAGCAAATTGACCGGCACGAAGCGCAGGAACGGTACAACCACGCCTTAAACAGCATCCTGCTCCTCAATGCGCATCTCAGCCAGACCGATAACGAAAAAAGTCTGATTGATACGGCCGTCAGCGGCATTTGCCAGGCGCTCGATTTGAGCAGCGTTACTTTGTACACCGTCAGCGAGACAACCCAAAGCTGGACAATTCACACAACGACGGCCGACCATCTCCAACCGGGTGAAGAAATTGAGCCGGACACCCTGGCCCAGTTACAGACTGCTCTGCACCAGGATGGCGAAGTGGTTCGTTTTTACCAGACGGAAGAAGGGGAAGATGGTTTGGCAGTCGCTGTTTTGCTGCGGGGCGGCGGCCGTCTTTTAGGCGCTTTGGTGGCGCATAGCAGTAGCGTAGCCGATGCTGACCGGGAAGCCTACATTATTTTGCTGCGCACCTTCAGCCAAAATCTGGCCGCCCTGTGGCGCAATCTCTTTCTTCGTCAGGAAACGGAAGGCCGGACGCATGAACTGGAAATTTTGTACGGCCGTTACATAGACCAACTGTGGCGCGCCGACCAATCTGCCTTACATGCCCGCCTGCAAAATAACGAACTGCGTCTGGAACGGCCGTCTACTGTATCTCCTATTTCTGATAAAGAGGACACGTTGCCTTTGAAAATCGGAGATCGGGTGTTTGGTCAAATTCACCTGCCCGGCCTGGAAAACCTGGCTGACGACGACCGGGATTACGTCCGGGCCATTGTGCGGGAAATGGGTAATGCCCTGAACAACACCCGCGCCTTGCAGACGGCCCACGCCTACTCCAGCCAAACCAGCCGCCTCTTTGAAACCGGCCGGCGTATCAGTGAAGCCAAGAATGAGACCGACGTCTACCGTGCCCTGATTGCTTTTGCCCAGGATGCCGACCTGGCCGACATGGCTTTGATTCTCGCCGCCGATCTCTCTGACCCCGACTACTTGATCAGCCCCATTATCTGGGATCGGGCTGACGGGCTGCGGGAAGCGGGCAATCGTTTTTCCCGCGACAAATACACCTTTAGCGATCAATTAACCCGCAATGCGCCCTTCCTGCTGGAAAATGGGCAGGAAGATGCCCGCCTGGATGAGGCGACCCGGCATCTGTTTACCAGTTTTGGCTACCGGGCTGCTGCTCTGCTGCCTATTGCGGTGGAAAATGAGTGGTTGGGCACACTGGCGTTGATTCGCCGGGAGGCCAGGCCATTTACAGATGAGGCGTTACGGCCGTTTCAGTCCCTCACCAACCAGGCCAGCGCTATTCTGGCGAACCAGCAGCTATTACGCCAGACGGAAACGTTGTACCAGCTTGGCCGCGCCCTCACCCAAACCATTACCCGTGACGACGCCCTGGACATCGCCGTGCGGGAAGTAGCCCGCTATACCGGGGCGGACCAATGCCGCTTTATCCTTTACGACCTGCGCAGCGGCAAAGGCATTATTGCGGCGGAATCGGCGGGTACCAGTGTTTCCGGCACCATTGAACTGCCCATTTTGGGTGATTTCATCTTTAGCCGGTTAGGTGAAGAACAGCAGCCCCTTTTGTTGTCAGAAAACACGCCCGGCGTACCGGCTGAATCTGTGCGGCGTCATGCCCTCCAGTTTGGGGCAAAAGCCTCTCTGCTGCTGCCGGCGACCAGCCAGCAAGAGTTGATTGGCTATCTGGCTATTGATTCGCAGCGGGGGGAACGGCCGTTTACCCAGACCAACATCATCTTTGCCCAGACTGTCGTAGAGATGCTTACCACCCAACTGGAAAACATCAAACTGTTCGACGAAGCCTTGCAGCGCGCCCAGGAACTCATCACCCTGAATCAGATTCAATCCAATATTGCCCGTGTTCTGTCCATTGAAAAACTGGCTTACATTGTCTACGAGCAAATCGGCCGTTTACTGGACAACACCATTTTCCTCCTGGCTGGTTACGATGCCCGAACCAGCACCTACCAGCCCATCCTCACCATTGTCGAGGGGCAGCCGGTAGAGATACCGGAACGTACATTGCAGCCGGATGATCTTCTCCACCAATTTTTGCATCAGGAACAGCATTTGAGCTTGAACGGCGCTGCGCCTCTCATGCAAGCTGAGCAGCTTCCCATGTTAGAACACCCTTCCCAATCCGGGTTATGGGTACCCATGTGGCAGGAAAATACACCGGCCGGCCTTATCAGCGTGCAATCCTTCAATGCGCGGGCGTACAACGAAAATGATGTGCAATTGCTGCGCAGCATCGCCATCCAAACCAGCTTGGCCCTGGCCAATGCCGAACTGTTTGAGCAAATTCAGCAGCAAAACGAAGAACTGCGGGAACTAGACAAGTTGAAGACGCAGTTTTTGGCTAATATGTCCCATGAACTGCGCACCCCACTTAATTCCATCATTGGTTTTTCCCGCGTCATTCTCAAAGGAATTGATGGCCCGGTGACGCCGGAACAGGCTGAAGACCTCAACTCCATTTTTAGTAACGGTCACCATCTGCTCAACCTGATCAATGAAATTTTGGACATGGCTAAAATTGAAGCCGGTAAAATGAATCTCGCTTTTACCCAGGTGGATATGGTGGAACTCAGCGAAAATGTCCATAAAACGGTTGAAGGTTTGATTGATGCGGAAAAAGTCGAACTCATTTGGCAGGTGCCGGCTGATCTGCCGGCCATCGAGGCTGACCCTATGCGCTTCCGTCAGATTTTGCTCAACCTTCTCTCTAATGCCGCCAAATATACGGAAACCGGCCAAATCCAGTTTGCCATCCGGCCGGAGGGAGACCAGATTCACATTATTGTCCGGGATACCGGGATTGGCATTGCCCCGGAAGATTATGACCGGGTATTTACGCCTTTTGAACAGGTGGATAATTCTAATACGCGCACGACAGAAGGCACGGGGCTGGGGTTGCCTATTACGCGGTGGCTGGTAGAAATGCACAACGGCCGTATCTACTTTGAAAGCGAACTCAACAGCGGCACTACTTTTCACCTCTTTTTACCTGTGCAGCAGGATTTGGTCACAGATGACCCGTTTCCCGCTAAGTTACAAACCGCCCAATTGAACATGCCCGTAAGCCAACCTTGAATAGTCCTATTGAAAGAGATTGTTTTGCCGGTAAAATAAGGGTGTCACAAAAGTCGCATTGTCAAAAAGGCAATGTGTGGCAGAATACACTTTGATAGATTGCAGACAGACACGATAAAAGGTAGCGAATAATCTTATGGAACATGGTAAAGCCACCATCCTCTACATAGAAGATGACCCAGCCAGCCGCCGTTTGGTGCAGCGTCTCTTGAGCAACAAGGGGTATGAAGTTTTCGTCGCTGACGATGGTCTGAAAGGTATCTCGTTGGCCCGGGAAAAACGGCCGCAGCTTATCTTGATGGACATTAATCTGCCGGGCATGGGTGGCCGGGAAATTACAACTCGTTTGCGCAGCCTGCCCCATTTTACCGAGATTCCTATTGTAGCTCTAACCGCAAATGCCAGCCCCGGCAGCCGGGAACTGGCTCTGGCGGCGGGCTGCACAGGCTTTTTG
Organism: Chloroflexota bacterium; assembly: GCA_024278255.1. Lineage (GTDB taxonomy): Bacteria > Chloroflexota > Anaerolineae > Promineifilales > Promineifilaceae > JAJRTP01. The sequence goes on from JAJRTP010000661.1 coordinate 4,037, forward strand.
ACCAAACCAATTGATGTCTCGGTTTTCCCGGATCAGGTGGAAGATTATTTGAACGGCCGTGTCGAACCCCTCTCCGCCGCCGAAAAAAACATTCACTTGCAGCGTCACGCCCAAAACCTGGTAGAGCAACTGGAAGACCGGATCAACGAACTGGAAACGGCCAACCGCCGTCTGCGAGAACTGGATCGCCTGAAAAGCGACTTCATCATCATGGTCTCCCACGAACTGCGCACCCCCCTGACACTTATCAGTGGTTATGCCCATCTAATGGATGAGCAGCTCAAACAAAACAACGAAACCTTTACGGCCGAAATGATTTCCGGTGTGGCCGAAGGGTTGAACCAAGGTGTAGACCGAATGCGGGGTGTTGTCAATGAAATCATCAAGGTGGCCCGCATTGCCTCCGGCACCCTTGATTTGGCTATTGGCCCGGTGCGCCTCTCAGACATCGTGCAGGATTTGCAGGAAGAGTTCCAGGAAGTGATAGACAAGCGCCGTCTCAACCTCCACATTGGCGACCTGTCCAAGCTGCCCATAATTGAAGGGGACGGCATTCAACTGAAAGCGGCTGTGGATAACGTGCTGGGCAATGCCGTGAAATATACCCCTGATGGCGGCAGTATCTTCATTGTGGGCCGCACGATGGGGGACACGGTAGACCTCATTATTCAGGACACAGGCATTGGTATTCCCGGTGGGGAACAAACCAAGATTTTCGATCAATTTTATGCGCTGGGCAGCATCGAACACCATTCCACCAGCAAATCGGCTTTTCAGGGCGGAGGCTTGGGTTTGGGTTTAGCCATTGCCAAAGGGATTGTTGAAGCGCATAACGGCCGTATCTGGGTAGAAAGCGACAAACGCGACCCCAACAGTTCGCCTGGCAGTACCTTCCACATCCTCCTCCCCATTGACCAGGCCAGCCAGAGAATCAATCTGTAAAACGTACTGCGTGCCGTAAGATTCCCCCGCCACATCTCGTCAACCTAAAGGTTTTGTGATTCCCCTGTTTTTCTAATGGTGGCATTCATGGGATTCGGTATAATGAGATAGACAGTTGTCTAACTGGCCTTAAAAAATAGGAGGTAGTCATCATTCGGTCCAAACCTGTAGGACGATTTTGCAAATCGTCCAGGGGCGATTTACAAAATCGCCCTACATGACCGAAACGATGACCATCCCCCAAAAATAAGAAGATTGGAGGAATATGTTAGCGGAAAAGCCAACGCAAACGTTGTCCACAGAAATTATAAAAGGGGATGCCGTTTTTATTCTTTTGGCTGACGAATGGGATCCATTGGTCGAAAAAAGCATGACGCATACGCCATTTCAGTATTTGTCCTACCAAAAAGCGTGGTGGGATCATTTGCAACCGGAAAACAGCGAACTGAACACTGTTGTAGTCCGCGATGATGGCGAATTGATAGGCATTGCCTGTTTGTACGTGATGGATGATTTGGTCCATTTTAACGGCTGTGTAGAAGAGACGGATTATCTGGATGTCATTACGGCCGAAGAAAATGCGGAAATGGTGTGGACGGCCGTTTTCAACACCTTATGCAGCCCGGAATATCCCGAATGGGAACTGCTGGAATTGTGCAATATTCCTGCCGAATCACCCAGCCGCACCATCATCCCCAAACTGGCCGGGCAGCAAAGCTACACCTTTGAAGAAACGGTCAACGAAGTGTGCCCAATCATTGATTTGCCGGCCACGTTTGACGAGTACCTGGCCCAGATTGATGGTAAACAGCGCCGGGAAATCAAACGCAAGCTGCGCCGGGCCAATGGCGCCGGGGCGGAGCTGGTGATTATCGGGCCGGAAGATGATATTGATGAGGCGGTGGATGAGTTTTTGACGCTGCTGCGCAAAAGCACGTTCGAGAAGCGGGATTGGCTGACTGACGGCCGTTGCGCCATGTTTCACGATGCGGCCAAAGCGGCTATGGAAGCGGGGATTTTGCAATTGTTGTTTATGGAGGTGAACGGCCGTAAAGCAGCCACCCTCTTCAACTTTGATTATGACGGCCGTATCTGGGTCTACAATTCCGGCCTGGACCCGGAAGCGTTTGGTAATCTCAGTCTGGGCGTTGTCCTGACGGCTAAAGCGATTGAACTGGCGATTGAAAACGGCCGTAAAACTTTCGACTTCCTCCGCGGCGACGAGATTTACAAATACCGCTTCGGCGCGAAAGACACCTATATTTACCGGCTAAATGTCACTCGATGTGAACAGTAATCAGTGTGCAGTGTTCAGTGTGCAGTGATCCATACTGAACACTGCACACTGAAAACTGATTACTGAAAACTGAAAACTGAACACTGAAAACTAATAAAATGAACTTAATTTCAACTCCCCCCATCCGCCGTATTGCCATGCTCAGCGTCCATACCAGCCCTCTGGCCATGCTGGGCGGCAAGAAGACCGGCGGCATGAATGTGTACGTGCGCGATTTTAGCCGTGAACTGGGGCGCGAAGGCGTCCAGGTAGATGTGTTTACCCGTTCTCAGGATGAGGCTGCGCCTTTTATTGAGAGATTGGGGGTGAACGGCCGTGTCATCAACATCCCCGCCGGCCCCCGGCAGCCAATCGCTACGGCCGAAGTCCCCCCGTACCTGAATGAATTTACCCAGGGCGTGCTGGCCTTTGCCGCTGCGGAAAACATCCAATACGATGTCATCCACAGCCATTACTGGCTCTCCGGGTTAGTGGCGGAACAACTGCGCGACGTGTGGGGCGCCCCCATCGTGCAGATGTTCCACACCCTGGGTCACATGAAAAACAAAATCGCCATGAGCGACAGCGAACGCGCCCCGCAAATCCGGCTGGATGGCGAATGCCGCGTTATCCAGATTGCCGACCGCCTCATTGCCGCCACCCTGGCCGAAGAAGAACAGCTGGTCTCCCTCTACAATGCCAATCCGGGCCGGATCAGCATCATTCCCCCCGGCGTAGACCTGAAGCGTTTCCACCCCATTGACAAGAAGACGGCCAAAAAACGGGTGGGCATTCCTTGCGGCGACACGAACATCCTCTTTGCCGGGCGCATCGAACCGCTCAAAGGGATTGATACGATGCTGCGGGCGATGGCTCTCATCCAGAAACGCCGCCCCGACGCTGTAGAAAACTGCTGCATGGCTATCATCGGCGGCGATCCCTGGGCTGACGACCTGGATGAGGAAATGGCACGCCTGCAGGAACTGCGCCACGATTTGGACATTCACGATTTGGTGATGTTTTTAGGCGCGAAAGACCAGGAGATTTTGCCTAACTATTATGCGGCGGCCGAGATGGTGGTCATGCCCTCGCACTACGAAAGTTTTGGCATGGTAGCTCTGGAAGCAATGGCCATGGGCACGCCGGTTATCGCCTCGGAAGTGGGCGGGCTGGCCCATCTGGTGCAGCATGGCGTCACCGGCTACCACGTCCCCTCCCGCAACCCGGAAGCGCTGGCCGGCCGTATCTTTGAACTGCTGTCCAACCCCGAATGCCGGGACTACATGGGCCGCAATGCCCGCGAACACGCCCGCCAATACGCCTGGCCCAACATCACGGCCAAATTTATGAAGCTGTACAGTGCGGTTTTGGCCGGACAGACGTGTGTGATGTTGTAATAACGGGGGCTTCACCTGTCCGCTGAAAACAACCCAATTTCACCCTGAAAAAACTTACCAAAAACCGCGCCGCAGACCAGAGCCGAAGGCGGGTCAGGTGAAAGCGGGGTTAGCTGGTTTTTTGGAATAGACTTCGTCCTAAATCCAATGCTTTTCGCAAACCATAATGTATTTCATAACGAGCTTCTGTTTTGATTTTTGGGGCAATGTTTGATAATGTCCTGTCCCTGAAACACCAACCAAAGAAAGGCTCACGATATGTATCAACTATATAGCAAACTACATTGAGCTCATACAAAAATTGTAAAAAATTGTCGGGAGTTGTGAAAAATGATGGGGTAGGTAATGAGTTTTTTTTCAGAAATTTCTCAAATGATTCGAATGATTCGATGTATTCATCATAGGTAAATTTGAATTTGCCATTGAGGAACTGAAAGAATTTCAAAAAAAGCTCGTATTCTTCAGCCGAGTGATAAAACATCAATTGATCTTTAACTTCACCCATAAGATAATCTGATAGTTTCCTTATAAACGCTGGGTTTCTAAAATCGGCTTCACCGAAAACAAGCCGTGTGCCGCCTCCTTGTTCTAATACATCTTCCCTCAATATTTCAAGTATCGTCATAAGATCTCTAGGGCGATACAAGGAATATCTGAGCGCAACAATAAAAGACGATGCAAATTCTTGTTCTGAAGTAATATTTCTTGCATCAAAGGGGAAGTAATAATCCCAAGTTTGCCCAGCATTTAATTTTTTCGGCTGTTCGAAAGACAACAATTTATCTATCATTAAAAATAATGGAGATGTTCTATATTCTGTGTAAGTTGTGTTCCATGTAAGAACAACAGAATTATCTCTAAGTTTGCTGTTTTGATTTTGCAATCCAAGAGAGTTGAAAATGTCGGGGCGAACAAGCAAAACAACACGCATGCGTCCTTTTGAATCCCTGATATTTGCAAAAAAATCTGTGTTTATGCTCCAGACCGCATTGGCTAATCCTTTTATGCAATCAAGATAATCATTGTAGTCAATTCCTGTAGGTCTTATATCTATGCCATCAACAAAAAGAATATGATCTTGAGAAAGCTTGATGGATGAGAATGCTTCTTCAAACTCTTTCTGTATATACATGAGGTTGATTTGGAAACGACTTTCAGTAAATGTAACAGTATCTTTTGCTTCTCCGCCTATGTTGGCGAAATCGGAAAGGATTTTTGCTGCTATGCTTGATTCTTCTACAAATTGCATTGCATAAATTATTTCTGGATTGAATGCATCTTTATAATAAGCGTCAATAGCGTTAGACAAATTTCTGAATTTGAAAAATTTTTCTATAGCCGAGCCAACTTCTTTATCTTTTACCTGCCGCGCCATTAAAAGATAAAGCAAAACTTTCCAGATGTTTGTGTAATCTGACAAGGTAAGGTGTTTGGCTTTTTTCAATGCCACAAATTTCCTGTATTCAGTTTCTCGTAGATACTTGATAGATGAAAGGTTGTTTTTATATCCTGTGTTTGATAAATATACAGCATAAGCTGTCTTACCCGTACCTTTTTCGCCAATCAAAAAATAATTACGAGATTCACATAACTTTTCAAGGTCGGGAGTGCGAAGAAATATTTGATTGAACATTTCCCTGAAAACTCCGGAAAAGTTCGACGTGACAAATCAACACATTTGTGAGATGAATAGGGGAATGAAAAACTACACGAATATCTCCAACCCATACTGGAAA
>JAJRTP010000662.1 GCA_024278255.1 Chloroflexota bacterium
GCCAGACTGACCACGCCGGAGCGCATCACGTTGGAAAGGAGCAAGATGTCAATCGGTTCTTTAATGGAGGAGGAGGTGATGGTCAGGATGGCGCCGCTGCCCTGCTCCCGCATCGCCGGCAATACCGCCCGGATCATGCGCACACTGCTTAGCAGGGTCAGTTCAAAGGCGGCTTGCCAATCCATGTCGTCAAAATCGTCAAAGCCGCCGGCCGGGGGGCCGCCTGCATTGACCACCAGCCCGTCTATCCGGCCAAAATGGGTCAGCGTTGCCGCAACCCATTCCAGAATGGACTCATTGTCGGTAGCGTCCATCACGGCGCCCAGCACTTGCGTTCCCGTCTCCCCCTGCAAATTGCGGGCTGCCCGCATAATGTCAGCCTCGGTGCGGCTGCCTATGGAGACCCGCGCCCCTTCCCGCGCCACCGCCTGGGCAATGCCAAACCCCAGCCCCTTGCTGGCCGCGGCGACCATGATTACTTTGTCTTTTAGTCCCAAATCCATACCTGCCTCCATTTTGTAGAACGATTTTGCAAATCGTTTCTGGGGGCGATTTACAAAATCGCCCTACAAAGTTTTGTCGTTATGCCGTCTGGATTATACTGATTTTTGCGGATAACAAGAAAAAAAGGCGACGCTTGCTAATCGCAGCGTCACCTTTTGGGTGGCTAATGTACTGTTGTCACTGTTTATTGTTGCTCAAACGAGATACCCCAAAGGGTAAATGTTGCTGTAGATTGTGTACCGTACAGTTGCGGTTTGCCCTGGGACAGCATCCAGCGGTCATAAGCATTCTGCCACAACCCGTCTGCCTCAGATATGCCAGATTCGCTGGCCTGTTTGGCTAATAAATAAGCCAGTTCATAATGTTCGGCTTCTGTGCCGTGCTGAAGAATCATAGCTGCGTGATATTGGTCTTTTGGCGTGTCAACCAGGTCTTGTTCGTAAAATGCCAGGACTTTTTGTAATCGTTGCTGGTCACGCTCATTTAAGGTGCGAAAACGTAAAGCGAAACGATCCCCTTGATCGGTTTTATACATGTAAGCTAACTGTTCGCTGGTGGATAATGTTGGTGGCGGCAGCGCTGTAGGGGCGTAGAAGTTCATAATGGCGATTCCGGCGACGCCTGTTACAAAGAGCAAAAGCGGCAGTTTCAGGGGGATTGTCAGTCGAAAAGCTCGTTTGACAAGCTGGATTTTCCGCAATACTAGAGCAAGCAGCCAAGCGATAAAGATACCAACCGCAAGCCACACACTCACCACAATCAGGCCATATGAAATCAGGCCGATTACTTCAAAAAAGAAACCCAGGGTAACAATGGTGATGACAGATGCCGCCAGTAAAAACAGGTAACGTCGTGACATTTATTTCCTCCGCACCAGCTAGGTTTTAACGTTGCTATTGTCTACGTTTCTTTTTCCAGATTGTTGCAGTCATCCCTGTTGATTTGTCCAGCAACTCTCCGACGATGAGTTCCGTCTCCTAGAATTGCGCGCCTGAATTTACTGTAAGTTTCAGTACACGCTGCCTCTGGGAGCAATGCGGATAACGAGGATGAGCAGTTGGTCGTCTTTAATGGTATAAACGACACGCCAGTCGCCAACCCGAATCCGATAGAGGTTGCCAAACCCCACTAATTTTCGGGAATTGGCAGGTCTGGGATTGTCTGCGAGTTTAAGAATAGCTCGGTCAATCCGTTGGCCTAATGTTTTAGATAAGTGACGTAATGTGCGTTGCGGCTGCCGCTCAATGTGGATGCGCCATTTTTTATTGACCTTTTTCTTCATCCCAAATTCCTTCAGCGATGAGTTCGGCGCGAAACTCTTCGTAAGGGCGGGCGGTGGACGGATCGCGTTCCCATTCTTTCAGGGCGGCCATGGCTAAACGGCCGTCACGCAAATCCTCCAGTTCTTCCAATAACGCTGTATAATCGGCAAAGGGAATGAGGGTGGCAATCGGTTTGCCGTAGCGCTCAATGATGACGTCGGCGTCGCCTCTATCTACCGTATCCAACACGTCCCGCCAATGAGTGCGGGCTTCCCGGCTGCTTATTTTTGTTACTTGCATTGTATTTACCCCTTTGTGTAAATGATGTACATATTGTACGCTGGGAGATACGGCCGTGTCAATCGTCAAGCAGCAAACGAAAACCCTCAATCGCCAGTTTGACAGGCAAACGGCCGTTTGCTAGAATCCTTTTGCTGTTGGCCCCATTCGTCTAGTGGCCCAGGACGCGGCCCTCTCAAGGCCGAAACAGGGGTTCGAGTCCCCTATGGGGCATCGTATGAAGAGTTCATCTTTTATTAGGATGAACTCTTTTTTTGTCTTATAATGTTTGTGAGATAGTTCACATGACTGTCTGGCAATGGTGTGAAATGGCAATTTCTGAGCAGGATTACGTAATAGGCAAGCAAAACGGCCGTACTTCAACCCCCAACGGCCGTGTTTTGCAACCTGAACCCATTTCTCCTGCTGCGCCATCCCTTAACGTTCCGCCCGCCGCACCCGCCTTTCGTACAGACGGCCGTACCCGCCGCATTCTTTTCTTCTTTGGCAGCGCCATTCTCCAATTTATTGGTCTCGACGTTATCTTGGGGCGTATTCCCCTTATCGGTGATTGGGTACGTATGAGCCGGCCCCGGAGGCTGCGTTGGTGGGCATTCCGTTTTCGCATCCTGGCCTTGGATATGGGCGGTGTGATGATTAAACTGGGGCAGTTCCTCAGCGCTCGTGTGGATGTGCTGCCCAGTGAAATTACAGATGAACTCAAAGGGTTGCAAGACGAGGTGCCCCCGGAATCCATCGGGCGCATCATCACCGTCCTGCAAGAAGAATTGGGCGATTATCATGCCTGCTATGCCGCCATTGAAGAAGAACCACTAGCCGCCGCTTCCCTGGGGCAGGCTTACCGCGCCTGGTTATGGCCTGAAGACGGGCAACCCGGTTTGGGTGACGCTGTGGTGATTAAAGTTCAGCGCCCCAACATTCAGCAAATTGTGCGCACAGACCTGTCTGCTTTGCGGGTGGTTGCTCGTTGGATTAACCGTTACCGGCCTATCCGTAAGCGGGCTGACGTGCCTGCCCTGATGGAAGAATTTGCCAAGACTTTGTGGGATGAACTGGATTACGATCTGGAAGCAGACAATGCGGAACGTTTTGCCATCATGTATGCTGACAGCGCCCAGATTTACATCCCGGCCGTTTACCGCCAACAGTCTACCAAACGAGTTATAACCCTGGAAAATGTGGAAGGCATCAAAATTACTGATGTGGCTGCGATCCAGGCTGCCGGGATTGATACGGGGGAAGTGGCTGAATGCCTCCTGGATACCTATTTCCACCAGATTTTTTATGAGGGTTTCTTTCATGCGGATCCGCATCCGGGCAATCTGTTTGTTCTGCCGCGTGTTGATTTGCCCTGGCCGCCCCCTTCTGTCAATGGGGATGAACCGCCGGAAACGGGACGGCCGTTCTGGTTGATCTTTGTAGATTTTGGCATGGTGGGCCGCGTGCCGGAGATGATGAAGGCGCAGTTGCGCAAAGCGCTTATCGCCGTGATGCAGCGGGACAGCCAGGCATTGACGGAAGCGTATGCCGATTTGGGCTTCTTTCTGGCGGGGGCTGATTTGGACCGCATTGCCGAAGCGCAGGATGCTGTCTTGAAGCGTATCTGGGGGCGCAGTTGGCTCGATCTGGCCCAACCCGATCCGAAAGAGGTACAGGAATTTAGCCAGGAATTCAAGGATTTGCTTTTTGAGTTTCCCTTCCAGGTACCGCAGGATTTTATCTATTTGGGCCGCGCTTTGGGGATGGTGGCTGGATTGGTGTCGCTGTTAAATGAAGAGATAAATCCCTGGTATTACTTTGACAAATATGGGCAGGAGCTATTGCAGGATGAGGAGATAAATATCTTTTCGCTGGAAACGGCCTGGGATGTGATACGGCCGTATCTCTCCACCCCGGCTCAAGTACAGCGTCTTCTTAATCTGGCCGAAAGCGGCCGTTTGCGCGTCCAGACCGACCGGGAAACCCTGCGTTATTACGATAAAATCGAAAGACGCATCGGCCAGATTGGTTGGAGCATTTTAGGGGCAGCCGGTATTTTGTCTGCGACCCTTCTTTACCTCAACCGCAAAAAAAACCCACCTAAATAAGTCTATACCCTGATTTCTCCCATTTCGAGCCGGGGTTTGCAAAAAAACAGTACCCATTCTCTATCTTTTCCCCTGACTTGTAATTGGATATGTAAGCCAAAAAAGTTATTATGTAACCAACGCCTCAACAAGATAGTCTGATATTTCGGCTGAATTGAGGCGGTAAAGAGGGCAAGGGTTTTTTATCGGATTCGCGTCACACTGTATGACGCCTCTATATGACAGGAGAGGGCAGACAGTATCATGCAACAAACTTTCTATCAATGGTTAACCAGTCAAACGGATCGTGAAGATGTTGTGGGTGATTTTGCGGCAACAATGCAACAATTTGAAGAACCGCAAGCTACCCGCAAAAAAGCGAACGCACACATGAAATGGGCTACCTGGCTCGTTGATAAAAATGCGACCGTCGATGTTATTCGAGCTTTCAACCTGGCTTGGCGAGAGTACCAGGCGAACGCTGAACTCTCGCAGCAAATGTAACAAATGATGTAAGAGTTTATATTTATTATCAGAGTACTCTTCCTACTTTTACTTCTTTTCCCCCTTGCATAGTGGCGTCACACAACACACTGTCATTGAACCAATGACGCCACTCCTCTTTTTTGATATTAGTACACCTCCGTGGTTTTTAACTGCGGAGGTGTTTTTATTTAATAGATGAGTCTACTGAAAAAACTAACCGCAGAGGCGCGGAGGGCGCAAAGAATTTAGAGTCTCCCAGAGAAAAATCTCTGCGTTCTCTGCGCCTCTGCGGTGAAATCAA
>JAJRTP010000051.1 GCA_024278255.1 Chloroflexota bacterium
CCAGGCAACTTTGTAAAAAAGAGTCGGTAACAGCCCATTTACCAGTTGGTTATGATGCCATAAGGATGGCAAGGGCTTGATTTACGAAAAAATATACTGTTTTGAGCGTTTTTACAGGCTCGATTTAGGGAAAACTAAAGTAATTACAAAAAAGGAGATTTTTAATTATGAGTGGAAATAAAGCCCGTTTACATGCCGTATCGGCCGTCATTGATTACAAGCCGATTTCGGAACCGTTGAATTTTGCCGAGACGCCGACGCAGGAGTTATTTGCGTCCAATGTGTTTAGCACCACCGTCATGCGCGACCGTTTGCCCAAGCCGGTGTACAAATCATTGCTGGCTACCATCGAGAATGGCAAGCCGCTGGATATGTCTACGGCCGACGTGGTGGCTACGGCGATGAAGGATTGGGCCATTGAGAAAGGGGCCACCCATTACGCCCACGTCTTCTACCCGCTGACCGGGGCGACGGCTGAAAAGCACGACAGCTTCCTCACCCCCAACGGCGGCGGCTCGGCCATTGCCGAGTTTTCCGGTGAACTGCTCATCCAGGGCGAACCGGATGGTTCCAGCTTTCCCACCGGCGGCATCCGGCCTACATTTGAGGCGCGGGGATATACGGCCTGGGACGTGACCAGCCCGGCTTACATTCTGGAAAACCCCAACGGCACAACCTTGTGCATCCCGACGGCCTTTGTTTCCTGGACGGGAGAGGCGCTGGACAAGAAAACGCCGCTGCTCCGTTCCATGAAGGCGCTGAACAAGCAGGCGCAGCGTATTTTGGAACTGTTTGGCGACGCGGACGGTTCGATGGTGGTACCTACGGCCGGAGCGGAACAGGAATACTTTTTGATTGACCGGCATTTTGCCCTGGCGCGGCCAGATTTGGTAGCTGCCGGACGCACCCTGTTCGGGGCCAAACCGCCCAAAGGCCAGGAGTTTGACGACCATTATTTTGGGGCGATTCCGGAGCGGGTGCTGGCCTGTATGCTGGAATGTGAGTGGGAACTGTACAAGTTGGGCGTGCCGGTGAAGACGCGCCACAATGAAGTAGCGCCCGGCCAGTATGAAGTGGCGCCGGTCTATGAAAATGCCAATGTGGCCGCCGATCACCAGCAATTAATGATGATCATGCTGAAGCGGGTGGCCGAAAAGTATGGCCTGACCTGCTACTTGCACGAAAAGCCGTTTGCCGGAGTGAATGGTTCCGGCAAGCATTTGAACTTTTCTTTTGGCAGCGCCAGTCTGGGTAATTTGCTGGAGCCGGGTGATAACCCTCACGATAATGCCCGTTTCCTGGTGTTTACGGCCGCAGTCATTCGGGCGGTAGATAAGTATGCCAAACTGCTGCGGGCTACCATCGCTTTTGCCGGGAATGATCACCGGCTGGGGGCTAATGAAGCGCCGCCGGCGATCATCTCCATCTTTCTGGGCGACCAGTTGACAGATGTATTTGAGCAGATTAAGGCGGGCGGAGCCACTTCTTCTAAAGATAAGGGCGTTTTGGAAGTGGGCGTGGATACGCTGCCATCGCTGCCCAAACATTCGGGTGACCGGAACCGCACCAGCCCGTTTGCTTTTACGGGGAACAAGTTTGAGTTCCGGGCTGTCGGTTCCAGCCAGTCTATTGCCGGGCCGCTGGTGGCCTTGAATACAATCATTGCGGAATCGCTGGACGTTATTGCCACCCGGCTGGAGAATGCAGAAGGCAGCTTTGAGGAGGCGGTACAGGCGGTGTTGCAGGAGATTATGGAGGAACACGGCCGTATTATCTTCAACGGCGACGGTTACTCCGAAGAATGGCACAAGGAAGCGGCGGCGCGGGGGCTGCCTAATCTGAAAACGGCCGTAGACGCCCTGCCGGAACTGGGCAGTCCGGAAGCCATCGCTCTGTTTGAAAAATATAACGTCCTCTCCGAGCGGGAAGTTTTAAGCCGGATGGAAGTCAAGCTGGAGCAGTACGTCATGGCGATCAATGTGGAGGCGGCGCTGACGGCGGAAATTGCCCAAACGATGATCTACCCGGCGGCCGTGCGTTACCAGAGTGAGTTAGCGGCGGCGGCGGTCAATCTGAAGGCGGCCGGACTGCGGCCTAACAATACCGTTTTGCAGCGCGTGACAGACATGGCGGATTGTCTGGAAGAGAGTGTGGCAGAACTGGAAGATGCCATGGATCACACGGATGGCGATTTGCTGGCCGAAGCGACGCACCTGCGGGATGCGGTGGTTCCGGCGATGAACCAGGTGCGCAGCTACGCGGATGAATTGGAAGGCATTGTGGCCGATGATTTGTGGCCGCTGCCGACGTATCAGGAGATGTTATTTATCAAGTAACGGTGATCGGTGACTGGTAATCGGTTATCGGTTATCGGATTGCGCTTTTGAATACCTCTTGGCCGTTTTGGTCGGGAGGTTTTTTTTATCTGTTCCTTCCCCAATCTGTTGTGACTTTTGCCAATTGAAATGATGACAACTGACAGGTGACGGCCGTTACCCTCGTCGTCTATGCTGGTATGTGCCGGAAGGGAGCCGGTTGACCTTTACCAACCCCACTATTTTCCAAAATAAGGAGAGAATCGCATGTTAGATAAAGCAGCAGATTTAGCCGGGCCGGGCATTGGCAATTATGATGAACTGCGCCACATCCTGCCTCACGATTATCACTCCGTCCTCACCCCCAAAGAAACGCAGCAGGCCATCTTTGCCGCCAAAAATTACATTGAGGAGAATCTGAGCAAAGAACTGAACCTGATGATGGTGACGGTACCGCTGATTGTGGATTCCCAGAGCGGCGTCAATGATTATCTGGATCGGGACGGTTCGCGCACGCCAGTGCAGTTCCACATCTCAAACGATTACAATCAACATCCCATTGACGCAGAGGTAGTGCAGGCAGCTACCAAGTGGAAGCGCATGGCCCTGGCTCAGTTTGACATGGCGCCGGGCGAAGGGCTGATCACGGATATGCGGGCGGTGCGCAAGGATTATTTCCTGGATCACGATCACAGCGCGTATGTGGATCAGTGGGACTGGGAGCTGGCTATCACTGAAGAGCAGCGCAACCTGGAATTTTTAACGGCCGTCGTCCAGAAAATCTGGAAGGTGTTGAAAGGGGCAGAACAGCACGTGCAGGAACTGTTCCCCCAACTCATTTCCGATAAGTATCCGCCTTTGCCGGACGAACTGACTTTCATCCACGCGGAAGATATTTTGGCAGAGTTCCCCAATTTGCCGCGCAAGCAGCGGGAGACGGCCATTTTGCAGGAATATCCGGCTATCTTCATCTACGGCATTGGCTGGACGCTGGCGGATGGCTACCCGCACG
>JAJRTP010000052.1 GCA_024278255.1 Chloroflexota bacterium
AACAGGCTGCGTTGGACGATCTGCTGGCCCAATATCCGCCGGACAGGGATGATACGGCTTTGGCTTTGGCTTATAAAGGTCTGGCTGCGCCCCCGGAAATCAATCCCATTCTGGTGACGGAATCCCTGCCGGTGGGTACGCAAACCAATCTCAACATTCTCAAGTATGACGTGAACACCATCTCCGCACCGGAATTTGTGCTGGAATATGTGAGCGACCACGCTTACTTCTGGTTTGACACGTCACCCGGTAATGTGGAACCGGCCCTGGCAGACCTGGAACGGGCGGGGGCGGCTTTTGATGAGATTTATGAACGGAATACGGCCGTATTCGGTCAGGAGAACAGCCCTGGCATAGATGGCGACCCCCGCATCCACATCGTCAACGCCTACCCCATCAACCTGTGCGACGTCAGTCTGGCGAATGCGCAGGCGTGCGGGTTGGGCGGGTATTTTGGCAGCAGCGACATTTTACCCAAAAGCGTAGACGACCAGTCCAACGAGCGGGAAATGTTCATTATGAACGGCTCTCTCTTTGGCAGCGATGCGTACATTGACATTTTGTCCCACGAATTCCGGCACATGATTGAAAGCAACTACGATGCCAATGATTGGGATTGGGAAGTGGAAGGATCGGCGATGCTGGCCGAGGATTTGAACGGCTTTTCCGCCGATCCCATCAGCCGGGGCAATCGTTTTCTGGCGTCGCCGGACCAGCAGTTGAATCGCTGGGTGGATGGAGACACGACGCCCTATTACGGCCAGGGGTACGTGATAAACCGTTATATCTACAACCGCCTGGGGCCGGAATTATACAAAGTTTTTGCCACCCATCCCGATGAAGGGTTTACCGCGCTGGATGCCATTGCCGCGGAAAACGAAGTGGACTTCAGCGGCGGGATGGACGTGTGGCTGGATTGGCTGGCTGCGTTAGCCATCCACAATGCCGAAGGTGCGCCGGAAAAATACACTCTGCGTGACGGGTTGGGTGCGGCGCTGGCTCGATCTATCAAGGAATATCCGGCCACAGTGGAAACGGACGTGAACCAGTTTGCCGCCGATTATTACAAATTGGCCGGGGACGGGGACGTAACCATCAACTTTACTGGCAGCAATCACGCCCGGCTTTTGCCGGTGCTGCCCACGTCGGGTGAGCATATGTGGCTGGCAAACCGGGCCAATTACAGCACGGCCCGCCTGACCCATGATTTTGATTTGTCTGACGTGGACAGCGCCACGCTGACGTATGACGTGTTCCGGGACATTGAGCAGGGGTATGATTTTGCTTACGTTTCGGTTTCTACGGATGGTGGACAGACGTGGCAGCCGTTGGCGGGAGAAGCGATGGATGGGGATGTGTTTGAGGACAATCCTTCCGGGTCGGCGCTGGCGGAACGGTTCTATACGGGCCGGGGCCGGGAATGGGTGCAGGAGACGATTGATCTGACGCCGTACACCGGGCAGGAGATTCAGCTTCGTTTTGAATATGTGACGGATCCGATACTGACGTTTGGCGGCATTGCATTGGACAATATGGCCATCCCGGAAATCAATTTTTATGATGACGCGGAGACGGATACCGGCTGGACGGCCGAAGGGTTTGTCCGGGCGACGGGGTATGTGCCGCAGGAGTGGTTTGTGCAGTTGATTACCTTTGAGGATGGTGCGCCGGTGGTGACGCGCGTGCCGGTGGCGGCGGATAACACGGCCGTTATCCAAACCACCGGCAGCAGCGAAAACCCGCCCATTCTCATCATTGCTGCGGCTGCGCCAATGACGTTACGGCCGTCTGCCTATCAGCTAGATTTCCAATAATGCCAAAGTCCCCGGCGCTTCCCAGGCGCCGGGGACTTTTGGATACGCACAACCTCTTTCTACGGCTTCATCGGTTGACGGTTATTTGTATGACGGTGAACGGCCGTAAAAAGTTCCCCGATCAGAAGTTCAACTTCTCCGAGAAGTTGAACTTCTGGCAACGCTTAGGCAAAGATGAACAGGTTTCTCTCTTTATCCCGCATCCGGCTGATTTTCAGGTAAAATTCAACATGAATAATAATTTGACAAATTGTAGGGCGATTTGCCAAATCGCCTTACATTATACAGAGGAGCAGTTCATGGATTATCGCGGTAAATTTATTTTGTTCATTCTGGCGGTTATGCTGCTGCTGGCGGCTTGTACTGAGGCAGACCCGACGCCGACAAACATGCCTGAACCCACGGATACGGCCGTGCCCCCCACAGCCACCCTTGAACCGACGGAAGAACCTACGACCGAACCCACAGCCACGCCGGAAGCAGAACCGACAGAAGAACCGGCCGCCGAGATGCCGGATAACCTGGCTCCCATCGTCAACGACGAAGGCGGCGTGGTCAGCATCACCGGCGTTGTGACCTACACCAATCCTTTCTTCACCCTGGGTGTGGCTGCGCCATTGGTCATCACCGAAGACCAGGCCGGCTTTGTGGAGCGGGACGAAAATTACATCTTCCCCGTCGAATCCCAAACCCTGGGGCAGATTACCAGCAACTTTTACGAATCCCCCTTCTCCTATTCCATCACCCTGCCCATCGAACCCAAAGGGGCGTACAAAGATGTAGATAACGACGGTGAAGAAGACCAGGGCGTGCAGGTATTTGCCATTGCTTACTGGAACAACACCTTTGGCGACCCCTTCCTGGAAGAGCGGGATTTGGGCGGTGGCGGTTGGTCTACGGCGTATGCTTCCACCCGCATCAGTGACGAGGCGGCGACGGAGAAGGAAATTGTGGGCGGCAAACTGCTCGTTTACGCGCCGGATGATCAGCAGGGTTTCCCCAGTGGTTTTGGCGAAGATGGCCTCCTGTTTACGGAAGATGACCCCATCGTGATATTACCGTCGGGCTACACAATAGTGGATTTGGATGCCGACCCCTTCACTTTTGACCGCACCCGCGAACAGGTGATTGATTTGATAGAGCCGGAAGGGGCCGCCCTGGTGGATTACTCGGAGTTGAGTTATACAGAGGCGTTTGACGCGCTGGTGGATCAGTTGCAGAATGAGTACGCCTTTACTGAGTACAAGGGAATTGACTGGGAAGCGCTGCGGGAGGAGTTCCGGCCGGAATTTGCAGCGGCGGATGAGGCCAAAGACGCTGACCGGTACTTGAATGCGTTGGGCAGGTTTGCCCTGTCTATCCCGGATGGGCACGTGAGCGGGCCGTTTTTGCGGGAGGCTTTCCGGGAGGCAATTTTGGGCGGTATCGGTCTGGCGGTGAAGGAACTGGATGACGGCCGTGTCCTGGCAGTCTTTCTCACGGAAGGCGGGCTGGCAGAACAGGCCGGCATTGAACGGGGCGCGGAAATTCTGAAAGTGAATGGCGCGCCCGTTAGCGAACATATCAGCAATGTGCCCCTGTTCCAATCCTTCAGCACAGACCACGCGCGGCGGCTGGAACAGGTAACGTATGCCATGCGTTTTCCGTTGGATACAGAAGTGGAGCTTGTCTATCGCAATCCGGGCGCGGCGGCCCCGCAAACAGCGCAGATGACGGCCGATTTTGACTTGGACAGTTATAACTATTGGCTGGAGGAAGACGGCCGTGACGG
>JAJRTP010000663.1 GCA_024278255.1 Chloroflexota bacterium
GATGCTGGCATCCCCGGCGCCGGAAATGGCCTGACGGCCGTCCGGCGTAACGGCCACGTACCCCACCCGGCCCTGATGCCCTGTCAGTGTGGCCAGGGTTTCTTCAGAGGTTATATCCCAAACCCGCACCGTCTCATCATAAGCGCCGGAGATAATGCGCTGACTGTCCGGCGTGACGGCTACCGTGTAGACGTAATCTTTGTGGCCGCGCAGGGTTTTGGAGCGTTTGCCGTTGGTCAAGTCCCAAACTTTGAGGGCATTTTTGGAGGCGGAGACAGCCTGTTGGCCGTCCGGCGTGATGGCAACGGTAAAGACTGAACCGCTGTAGCCCTGCAATTCTTGAATTTGTACGCCTTCAGTCGTATCCCAGAGGCGCACAGTTTGATCGTAGGAAGCGGAGGCCAGGGTACGGCCGTCTGGCGACCAGGCCAGGCGGGTGATGGCTCGGTTTTTGGCTTTGAGGGCATGACGCAAAGAAAATCCGGCAGGATATGCTTCACTTTGCATAGGTTTCTCTCACATTGGTTGTCACATGCTCAGTAACAAACTTAATAATACGGCCGTAACTCCACCCACCAAAGATGATACCAGATTTACCCAATCATTACTCATCCAGTTCCAACCGCGTAAAGGGCGGGAGGGTTGGCCGCAGTGTATCTTTTTTTCTGTTTCCTTGCCGCAAACGTCGCAAATATAAATTTGCTGCACGGTGGCGCCCAGCAAGCTGTCGCTCAGGGAACCGGCCAATCCGGCCAGCCCGCCAATTAGGGCAAAGGCAATTATGGTGTGCTGGAGCAGCAGTCCGGCGGCCAGCCCGATGAACAAACCGCCACCGAAGGAGACGGCTGTGCCCAACACAGAAATACCGCCCGACGTGCCGACGGGTACGATACGGCCGTTGGTGATCAGACGGGGCGGCTTTTGGCTTAACGTGCCTAATTCTGTGGCCCAGGTATCGGCCGTGACGGAAGCCATCACCCCCAAAAAAGCGGGTAACCAGAGCGGGGAAGGTACGGCCGTGTTCAGAATCGCCACCAGCGCCCCTGTGCCGCCATTGGCAAACACCTGGGCCGCATCACGGCGGTGGCTTTTGTCAAACTTCTCATCAGCTACAGCCTGTTTATCATCCTCCCGGTAATGAGAAAGCAGGCTGGAACTGAGGAAAAACAGCACCAGAAGAATACCCCACTGCCAGCCGCCCAGCCCAAATATCAGAATACCTACAATCATGGCGGCTGCTGCCCCGGAAGGAGACAAAGAACCGCGCCAATAAGCGGCTAAGGCGATAAGACCGCTCAGGATGAAGGCAAGGACGAGTTGGTTTAGCATGGGGAAGTTTACCAAAGGGAGCGGGAAGGTGGCAAAGGGGCAAGGTTGCAGGGAGAACTGTTACTTGGGCGCATTGCCACCTCACGCAATACGCGATACGCATTACGTGACATTCATCATATTTCCATTTGATATGGTATAGTACAATTTGAATAATTATCTTGCCGTATTATTGTATAAAGTGTCCAAGTTTAGATACAGGAGAATAAAAAATGAGCGAAAATCTGAATCCCTTTGCTATTGCCCAGAAGCAGTTAGATGATGCAGCCGAGTTACTGCAACTTGACCCGGCGATGCACCAGTTTCTGCGGCAGCCGATGCGCGAATATCACTTTACTATTCCTGTGAAGATGGATGATGGCAGCACACAAGTGTTTAATGGTTTCCGGGTGCAGTACAACGATGCCCGCGGCCCCAACAAAGGCGGTATCCGCTTCCATTGGGAAGAAACGATTGACACAGTGCGCGCTCTGGCGGCCTGGATGACCTGGAAAACGGCCGTGGTAGACATCCCCCTCGGCGGCGGGAAAGGTGGTGTTATTTGCGATCCCAGGGCTTTGTCCGCCACCGAACTGGAACGGCTCTCTCGCGGCTTCATGCGCAACATCGCCAACATCGTAGGCATTACCCAGGATGTGCCAGCCCCTGACGTGTACACAAACCCGCAGATTATGGCCTGGATGATGGACGAGTACGAACACATCGTCGGCCACAAGGAACCGGGTGTCATTACTGGCAAGCCGCTGGAATTGGGCGGTTCGGCCGGTCGGGGTGATGCTACAGCGCGGGGCGGCATCTACACCGTGCGGGAAGTGGGCAAGGTTATGGACATGGACTTACAGGGCAAAACGGCCGCCATCCAGGGGTACGGCAACGCGGGCACCTTTGCCCATCTGCTGGCCGAAGAAATCCTGGGGATGAAAGTGGTGGCCATCAGCGATTCCCGCGGCGGTATACTGAACACCAACGGCTTGAGCGCGGAAGAGTGCATGAATTACAAGCGGGAAACCGGCTCCGTCATTAACTTCCCCGGCACGGACGCCATCACCAATGAAGAGCTGCTGGAGCTGGAAGTGGACGTGTTGTTCCCCTCCGCCCTGGAGAACGTGATTACGGAAAAGAACGCAGCCAACATCAAGGCTAAAATTGTGGCGGAACTGGCCAACGGCCCCACCACGCCGGAAGCGGACCTCATCCTGCACGAGAACAATGTGTACGTGATTCCTGACTTCCTGTGTAATGCGGGCGGCGTAACGGTGTCGTATTTTGAGATGGTGCAGAACGGCTACCAGTATTACTGGCCGGAGGCAATGGTGCATGAACGGCTGGATCAGAAGATGACGGCCGCTTTCTGGGCGGTGCATGATACGGCCGTGGCCCGGAATATCCATAATCGCCTGGCCGCCTATCTGGTGGCTGTCAGCCGGGTGGCGGAAGCGGTGCGTCTGCGCGGTTGGGTCTGATCGGCGTCAAAGTAAACGTTTGCCCAACGATTTGCGGGAAACCCGCGTTAAATCTTGACAATCTCCGCCAGATCAATCAAACTCGTAGGTGACTTTCACCTTAGCATCAGTTAATTTGATTAGCTCCCATTCCGAATTATCAGGATGGGAGCTATTTGTACTTTATAGACACGGAGATTGGAGAGAAAGATCGCCAGTCGGAGAATCTCCATTTTCCCTCAATCCCACTTGGAGTTTGAAACTTAAAATGAGCGAAAATCTGAACCCATTTGCAATTGCGCAGGCTCAGTTGGATGAGGCTGCCGCTGTTTTACAATTAGATGAAGCGATGCACCAGTTCTTGCGGGAACCGATGCGGGAATTCCATTTCACCATTCCGGTGCGGATGGATGACGGCACGACCCGCACGTTCCGCGGCTTTCGGGTGCAGTACAATGATGCCCGCGGCCCCGGCAAAGGCGGTATCCGCTTTCACCCGGACGAGACGATTGACACGGTGCGTGCTTTGGCGGCCTGGATGACCTGGAAAACGGCCGTGTCCGACATCCCCTTAGGCGGGGCTAAAGGCGGCGTCATCTGCAACCCCCGCGAAATGTCCCAGGGTGAACTGGAACGGTTGAGCCGGGGTTACATGCGCCGCATCGCCCCCTACATCGGCCCCACGCGAGACGTGCCCGCCCCCGACGTCCACACCAATCCGCAAATCATGGCCTGGATGTTGGACGAATACGAAACGTTGGTCAACCATCACGAACCCGGCGTGATTACCGGCAAGCCGCTGGCCCTGGGCGGTTCGCAAGGGCGCACCCCGGCAACCGCTATGGGCGGCCTGTTTACCATCCGGGATGCAGCCGAACTGCTGGACATGCAACTGAACGGCACAAGCTGCGCCATCCAGGGATATGGTAACGTCGGTTCCTGGGCGCACCGATTGGGTACGGAGAAATTTGGCCTCAAAGTGACGGCCGTCAGCGACGAATTTGGTGGCATTTACAACCCGCATGGCCTCGATCCCCAGGTTGTTTCTGATCATTTGTGGCGTACCGGCAAAGTGGCTGACTGCCCCGAAACGGAAAACATCACCAACGCGGAACTGCTGGAACTGGACGTGGCTATTTTGGTACCGGCAGCCATTGAAAATCAGCTTACTGCGAAAAACGCCGACAAGATAAAGGCTAAAATTGTGGCTGAACTGGCTAATGGCCCCACTACGCCGGATGCGGACGCCATTCTTAACGAGAAAGGCATTTACATCATCCCCGACTTTTTGTGCAATGCGGGGGGCGTCATTGTCTCTTACTTTGAAGGCGTACAAAACGGCTACCAGTATTATTGGGAAGAAGAGATGGTCAA
>JAJRTP010000664.1 GCA_024278255.1 Chloroflexota bacterium
AACCGGCGTAGCCGTGGGCGGTCCGGCCGGTGTATTGGTTGCCGTAGCATTGGGATCAATGGGGGGAGTGGGAGTGTACGTGGCCGGGGGCGTGTAGTTCACCAATGAAGGCGGGGCGACGGGAGCATTCCGCACAAAGCGGGAGAACACATCGCCGATGGACGGCTCCAGCAGGTTGATGATGAGAATGGTAGCCACGGCCGCGAATATCAAAATCAGGACGTATTCTACCAATCCCTGGCCGGCTTGCTGTTTGTTGTGATGTTTATTGCGTTGTTTGTTGTCATTCATAATGCACCTGCTTGTATTTTTATAGCCTGCTGTACAAGATTGGTTCAATCTGTCAGATTGAACCAATCTCTAAACGTGTTACCTGACGAGATAAGGCAACCCGGTGATGGAGATTTGCCAGCCATAGGTATCGCTGAAACCGCCGATATACCGGGCAACCAGACGGCCGCCGTAAAATGGCGTGCAATTAGGATCGTTTGGTATGCTGTAATCACAATTGCTGGTATTACCGGGTACTATTATATTGTAAGGTGGGGATACCCAGCGTGTTCGGCAACTACCGGGGCGGCAGCGCACACCGGCCGCTACGCCATCCGGGTCATCTACACCGGCTACACCAAAAGCCATAGCCCAGTCTGTATTATTTTCATCATAACCATTGGGTGAGCCATCCGGTGTAAAAGCAATCGTATCAAAATAGAAAACGATGGGTGGTTGCGCGCCGGCGTCTGAATCATACAGGCTGACGAAAATGGATTGTCCGGCTAATTCCGGGCCTACATAGATTAAGGGAATGTCTACCGGATTGCTGAAGTTGGAGTTCATGGGTAAGTTGCCTACAGCAAAAACGGTAGCGCCTTTGGAACTGTGGGAGCCGGGATTGTTGAGGATATACCGGTTCCGGGCGTTGACTTCACTGGGAACAGTGTTGACGTAATCAGGCGGGCCGGCCCAGATTTCAAAACCATTTTCTGTAGCGCCGCTCAAGGCAGTGACGTCTAGCCAGATATAGCGGGCGCCGGTGTTGGGGTCTACCAGAATACCGGGAATATCTTGCGTCAGGTCAATTTCAAAACTGGTCGCGGAACCCGGATCGACCGGGACGTCAACACCGGGCTGGTCAAAATCCCAACCAAAGCTGATCTCTGTGCCGGGCGAGACCCAGCGCATGTCTGTATTGTGGTCGCCATTATCCCGAACGCCATCTCCGGTCTGGCCGGTATAGTTGGCTAAATCTATACGGCCCACAGTGCCATCAGGATTTTCGCTATAATAATAAAGTTGGTACAAGGTCGCTGTATTATAGCGGGCGTCGTAGCTGCCGGGGCTGCCGCAGTTGCCGTTACCTGGGGCGGCGCCGGCGCCGCGATTTTCATCTATGCGGACAAACCAGTAAGGGTTGACTTGATCCAGGGTCAACCCGCCTACCGGGGTGCCGCTGCCATTTATTTCATCTGTACGAAGGAGACACGGATTTTTCCGATTGGAACTACCGCCATCTGCACCACATTGTTTATTAGCAGTAGGAGCCAGACCTCCTTGATTGATAGCGGCGTCAGATCGAAGGACAACGTGAGAATTGGTGGCCTGGTTGATAGAATCCGGATCAAACAATTCTACCCGCAAAATATTGCTGGGGTAGTCGGGCGGCAGGTAAATGCGGTATTGGTAGGTATAGGAGCCAGGCTCCCAGGGGCTGTTGAGCGGCGAGAAAGGATCGCCATAATCAACGCAGATGTTGGGGCCAAATATACCCTGGTTGGAGGTGGCCAGGACGCCGTCTTCTACGCGGCGGCTGGCATATATGTCGGCCAGGGAGAAAATAGCGGCCGTTGCCGATCTGGTGAGGCTGACTCTATTCTCAAAACCGATGGCTTTGAGGAAAAAGGTTTCCACGGGCCAGGTGGCGGTAACAGAGTAATTGGTGATTTGCAGGTCATCCAGATGCGCTTCGATGTAGCCGGGATTATTGAGTGATTCGGTGACAGAGATAGGCATCCCGTTGGCGTTGAGGAATTGGCCGGATTTGGTTTTAGCCTGGCCTAAAGAGCCGGCATCTATGCCCCCTGTCAGTTCTACAACGCCGGCCAGAGCCGCAGAGTCTACGGCCGCTTGCAGTTGGGAACCGCGGGCGAAGATGAAGCCGACGTCAATGGCTAAACCGGCGAAGGCAATAATACCCACCAGGGCCAGGGCGATCAGAACGATGCTTTGCCCGGTTTCCCGGCTGTGGTCGTCTTTTTTGGGGAACAGCTTGTTAATATTTTTCCTTAGCTTCATTATCATCACCTGTCTCTCAAGTAAATTACGCTTATTGTTGTAGATTTATTGACCGCAGGAAGTGTCCCAGCGGATAAATTCGGCCAGAATCCAGGAGGGTTGGCCGCCTTGATTGAGGCTGTAGCCATGCAGACGGAAAACGGCGAAACCAGATATCTGGTAACGGCCGTTACTTCCCTGCTGCTCGGCATTATTCCAAATAATTACCCGCAAAGTACGTCCCGGACCAATATGATCGTTTAAGGTATTGCGTACCCCATTGGCATTGACCGACCCGGTGTTGGCTGTAACCCAGTCGCCCACGTTCAAAGTAGTATCCGTCGGGTCGCCATTTTCTATAAAGCCCCGGACAACGTGACCAAAACCGGGCGCTACCTGGCCCCCATCCCCGTGGTCCGTGTAGTCGTTACTATCTCCCGGCCAGGTAAGACTGTTTTCCAGGCTGTTGGCGTTAGCGGCTATATATTCATTCCAGCTTAGCCAGCCAAAGTTACCACTGCCAAAGCCGTTTTGAATAAGATACAGGTCGCCTTCCTCTGCCTGGAGTAAAGGAATGTCGGGTGTATGGGCGGGAAACCTGTTGTAATCAGGGGGATTGGGGTTGTCGAAATCAGAGGAGGCCGGATAAAGGGCCTGGGTGACAGAGCGGACGCCTTCGTGAACAGCAATGGGGAAGGCGGTGCAGCCGTCGGTGACGTTCAGACTCAACCCGGCAATACGCATGACGGCCAGCTCGGTGGCGGAATTCATATTGGCGAATTGGGGCAGGGCTTCCAACCCTAAAATAGAATCAATGTCGTGGGTAGCGTATGTACCTACGATGCGTAAGCCGCCGGCAATGGTGGGCTGGCTGCTGTCACCGTCTTGATCTGTTTGCAATTCCTGGAGGACTTGCTGCTGGATTTCCAGTTCGTTGACATCCGAAAAACGGGTGGTATTGGAAATGCCGTAGACGTGGGTGAACTGCCAGGTACCCGGATCAAATCCGTCCCCGTTGGCGTTGACAGTGCCCCGGATGGTCCAGACGTCCCACACGGCCGGATCAGTTTCCAATGTTTGGGTGACGGTGTTCAGGACGACGATGGCCATGCCTTCGTCCTGGCCGCCATCGGCCCCAAATCGGGTGCTGGCGCGGGCGGCGCTGGTGACCCGGTTTTGGGTGATGAGGATGTTGGCTACTTCTACCACACCGGCCAGCAGAATGATGAAGATGGGGAAGAAGAGGGCTACTTCTACCAGACTTTGGCCGCGATGCGCTTTGTGTTGTTTGTTGTTTGCTTTCATGGTTTTCACCTTAAAAATATTGAGGTATTTCATTGTCCCAATCTCTCAATCTCTAATCTCCAATCGTCTGTTTGTCCAGTATTTCGCCGGAGGTGGCGTCTATACGTAAGGTGAGGGCACGGCCGTTTGCCAGAGAAATCAATGACGCCTGCCATTCCATACGGCCGTTCTGCTCCTGATCATCGGTAAACAAGGCGGTTGTCAGCGTTGTCACCTGTTCCTGATTGATAAAATCATTGCCGCCCGCTTCTAATAAAGAACGAATCACTTCCTGACTGTCCAGATTCCAGCCGCTCACATTCAGCACCGGATTTTTCTGCGTATGCGGGCCGGTAGAAATCAGAGCAGCTTCATCCTCTACCACAGAAATGACGGCAACCTCTTGGGCTGATGGCGAATAAAAGGTAAAGCCCCAACTCGTTTCGCCGTCAAGCATCTGCTGGGCGGAGGCCCCTTGCGGCCATGTGGCTGAGGCGTTAAGTAGTTCAGCATCTGCTTGCCAGACCTGCGCCTCGTTTTGGGCGGCAGCATAAGCCACTTTGGCGGTGTTACCTTCATAAACCGAAGTCGGTTCGATTTTTAAGGCTTGTTCTAGTAAAGGGTCTTGCGTTTGCACCGTGGCTGTTTGTCGCGGCCCAAACCAGAACAGCAGCGACACAACAGCCACCGCAATCAGCAGCACCACCAAAACAATTCCCAAAATCCATTCCAAACGGTTCATAATTTACTGTATTTACTGTTTAATGATCACCGGCAAATAAAGTGCCGGGATATTCCGCACAAAATAAATATCACTACGAGTTGATCCTTTTCTTTCAAAGGCAAGATATAACCACCAACCATTAGAACTAACTACACTTGGTCTGATGGCTCGTAGATTGCCAGATAACACGGAATCCACACCACTCACAGTTGGGTTGCTACTCCAATTACCACAACTGCTGCTCTCCCGGATTTTTTCGTCATTACTGCCTGGGTCACCATTAATTCCGCTAAAAAGAACAACCGCACAGCCGCCGAGTATAGCTGGTTGAGGTTTCAAAAATGCAGGGTCAGTATTCTTCACCCTGTAATTTTGCACAGTAACATCATTGCCACGCCAATTGTTAATATTGGCACACCCTGATGTGCAAGTCGCGTAATACGCCCTTTGTTCTTGGTCATTTGGTCGGTTTTCAAAGGCCACATGTACACTGTTACCCTGAGCCACGATTTTAGGTTGGGCGAAAACGCGATCCGGGCCGGGATTGATAACTTGGGAAATAGTAATAGGCGAAGTCCAGGTGACTCCATTATTACTACTCCGTGCGTAAAATATCTCCGCATGTGTCGATGGAAACGATGCTATTTGTGCTTCCCAAACAACATGAAGATTACCATTGTCAGTAGCAGCTAACGACGGAGAAACAGAATTAACGGAACCATCGTTACCAATAGCCGCCGCAGTGGACCAACTGGTACCCCCATTTGATGATGTCATATGGTAAATATCACCATCAAATGATGTTTGTTGACTCCAGACAACGTGTAATCTGTTACTACCTTTGAATATAATTTTGGGCGAATCAATAAGGTTGCCAAAACCTGTTGGTATGGAATGTATGGTAGTAAACGAATTACCAGCCCATTGAGATTGTTTACTATACCGGAGTTGAACTTCATTTTCAGTCCAGACGGCATGACCAGTTGCGTTTGAATCTAAAGTTATATCTACAAACCGGGTCGGTAAAGCAGCATTTTGGTATATTTTGGCTGGCTGAGACCATGTTCGTCCATTATTTGTAGAACGAACATAAAAAGGATCTGCATCCTCAGGTGAGTCTAATGCCCCCGTCTGCTTCATATAAGCCACGATAATAGTTTTGCCACCAGGCGCCGTGGCAATCGCTGGTTGAATAGCAGATACGTTAGTATTGCTGTTATTGGTTAACGCTTTTCCATTTTCCCATAATGTACTGGTTGTTATTGCTTCTGGTTCCGACGGTTCAGCAATCGCTGCCTGATGGAGGACAGCCATCAAAATCGTCAATAACATTATAGGGACAATTAAAAAATAGAAGTTCTTGTTCATGAGCAAGGCCCTTGAATCATGTAAAGGTTGGCGTTTGTATTTGGCACTGACAGACCCGTCCGGATGCCAAAGTAAGAAGTAGTATCGATAAATACGCAAGCAGTTACGGTATAACCGCCAGGATTAACGGCTGTGGGGATGTTATTAAATACATACACGCCATTGAAATCTGATTGCCCGATAGCAATAACACCATCTCCTGGTAATCCAGGGTCTATCAAGCGAACCACTGCCCGAAATTGTGGTAGCAGTTCACTGGTTAATATATTTACTCTACCGGCAATGACTTGACTGCCATCAGGTGTTGGCGATGGTGTGGGTGTAGCGGCCGGGGTGACGTCAACAATAGCAGCCGGTTGAGAAATATTGTTCGTTTCCACGGATTCCGCTATTTGCTGGACAGAATCTACCATGCCATAGACCAGGTGCCTCGCCGGGTCATTTTGAAAGCCGAGAGGAGAGGTAATCGTCAATACCCGGCTGGCGCCCCCAGGCAGCGAACTGACAGCTACATAACCGCCACTTTCAGTCAGAGGGATGCGATCCGTGAATATATTTGTGGGATCCAGATAAAGGTCCACAAAGAACTGCGAACTCACGTCAACCTGACCGACATTGGTGATGACAACACTGAATTGTACCGGCTCATAGGCAACAATCGGCCGGGTGCTAACGAGCTGCGGCGGGCTGAAAATAACCAGGTCAGCCGGTGACAGCGTGGGTGTAGCCGAAGGCGCCGGCGTGGGGGTAGGAATATTGCTGCACGGCACCTCGTAAAATTTGATGTCTTCATCAAATTGACCGCCAGTACCAGTAGAATAAGCTCTTACTTCATGCGGCCCATCAGCGACGCCGGAGAATGTCCAGGTATAGCTAAAGGAACCATTATGCGTGTTGGGCTGAATGAGAAGTTGGTTAATACCGTCCCATTGCAAAACAATCCCTTCATTTGTGTCCCAATTGTAGCCGAGGATATTAAATTGAATGTCAGGGCCTGTGCCGCAAGCGGGCAGAAGGGTGATGTAGGGATTACTCGGTGTAAAGGTAGGGGTCGTTGTCGGCGTGCTGGTCGGGGTATAGGTCGGTACCGGTGTAAAAGTAGCCGTCGGCGTATTGGTAGGCGGCAGAGCCAGAACAATCGTCGTGTCCCTGGAACCATCTGAACTTTCAGCCACCAAAACGTGAGCTTCTTGCAGCAGTTCACTCAAGCTGACGGAAGCAAATCCGGCACAAGCATGACCCGCCCGATCCTGAAGCACCGCCGAGCCTAATGCCCGGCCCGTGGTCAGGTCAATAATGGTAACAGTGGTACCGATATCCCCGGTCACGAAGACAAAATCATCCCCGGCAATGGCGCTGCCTTCAAATTGCACATCACAGCGGGGATTGGGTGTATTGGTAGCGGTGGCGGTTGGCGTGTCTGTCGGCCCCGGGGTGGGTGTGTTGGAAGGTGTGGGCGATGGGGTGGGTGAGGGGGTAACGCCGGGTGTGGGGACGACCGGAATGACAGGTGGTAACGCCGCCCCGGTATTACTGGTACTTTGCTGGCCAAACGTTTCGTTGTTGAGGGTTTCCTGGCCAAAGACAGGAATCGTGGTGCGGATGGGCCGGAAGAACGGGGTGATGATGGCTACCTGGTAGGTGACGCGCACGACCACCGGCTGGCCCGGCCGGCCGGGATTGTCATACTCCAGTTGCCCCGCCTCATTCACCCCCCAGACTTCAATATTATAATAATAATCATCTTCAAAAGTGGTGCTGGTTTCATTAAGGGGTAAAGCCAGTAACTGCGAGTGTGTCCTTTCAATAATCGAAGCCAGACGTAAACTGTCACAAACGTCCCGCCCGCCAGTGCCCTGGACAAACTTCGCCTGGCCAAAATCCACGACGCAGTTGGGGCCGTCATATTGGCCGGTGATGGCGTATCTGGCTCCCTCGCGCGAGGCGTGCTGCACGGTGTTCCAGGCCCACAAAATACGGCCGCTTTCAATGATCAAAAACATCATCATCAGCAGCACAGAGATAATGAGGGCGAACTCGACAAGGGCTTGGCCTTTTGATTTGTTGTGTTTACTGCCTGTTTTACTTATCATATCAACCTGTTTTAACCGGGTAAAATATTGTTTAATGATGGGTCATTGGTAAATAGTAACAGGGTCATTGCCTCAATCCCCATTACAAATGTCAGATTTCCCTGCTCAACCTATTGATTTATAGGGTCAGGGCATGGTAATCTCCACTATCATACCAGTCCAATGCCAATTCCTCGTTTTTTAAGCGTTGATCCGGCGTTGATCTGAGGGTTTAGAGATGACAAAAGTACTACAATTGGCTTGTTTAGGGCCAATACAGCTTACAGTGAATGACAAACCGGTGGCGGGTCTGGAATCGGCCAAAGCGCAGGCGTTGCTGTGTTACCTGGCCGTAGACGGCCGTAACCACACCCGCCAATCCCTCTCCCATCTCCTCTGGAGCGAACTGCCGGAAGCGGACGCCCGGCGCAATTTGCGCGGCGTGATTATGAAATTGCGCCAGACCCTTGGCGACGACTATTTGCTGATCACCCATCAAACCCTGGCCTTGAACCAGCAAGCTGATTATTGGCTGGATGTGGCCCGGCTGCGGGAAACGATGCAGGCGATACGGCTGGGCGAAACCCCGGACATGACGCGCTTGCAGGAAACGGCCGTTCTCTATCGCGGCGAATTTTTGGAACAGTTATCCGTGCGCCAGGCCCCTGTCTTTGACGAATGGGTGCAAGGCCGGCGGCTGCGTTTTCTGGAATTGACGCTGACCGTCTATGATAACTTGATCGCCGCCTGCATTGCCCAGGCCGATTGGCCCCGCGGCCTGGAAGCGGCCCGCCGGGCCCTGGCTCTGGACCCGCTGCGGGAAACCACCCAGCGGGCTGCCATGCAGCTTCTGGCCCGCAACGGCGACCGGGCTGCTGCCCTGAACCAATACCAGCAGTTCCGCCAACACCTCCAGGCCGAACTGGGCGTAGATGTCTCCCCGGAAACGGCCGTTCTCGCCGAACAGATACGACAGGGTGACAAGGTGACAAGGCAGCAGGGTGACAAGGTGACAGATGATTCTCGTCCGGTCGCCCTGTCACCCAAGCAACTGCAAGTTGCACACCTTGTCACCCGGTCAAATTTTATCGCCGGCCCGCCCATCACCCATCCCGCCCACTTCTTCGGCCGGGAACGGGAAGTGAAGCGGTTGTTTAATTTGCTGCGGCAACGGCCGTTACAAA
>JAJRTP010000665.1 GCA_024278255.1 Chloroflexota bacterium
CGTAGCCATGCACAAAGAGTTCAGCCTGTTACGCAAAGCGATTTACGAAGAATTAGGCGCCGGTTTCGGTATGGGGATTGGCATTGATCAGGGCAATGTTGTTGTAGGCAATGTCGGGGCCGAAACACGGATGACCTTCCGCATGGTGGGCATGGCTGTCAATGTCGCTCACCGTCTGGTGGAAAAAGCAGCCGACGGGCAAATTGTGGTTTCAGAAAGTGTGTTCCAGGATATTCAGCAAAGTGCGCCGGATTTGTTAGCAGAAATCGCCTTTGCTCCCTTTGGCCCGGTTACCATCAAAGGCCGGGAAGAACCGCAAATATTGTACCGGGCGGAGATACCGCATTGATCAGTTTTCAGTATTCAGTGGTCAGTGGTCAGTAACTGCACACTGCACACTGAAAACTGCACACTGAAAACTGATCACCGTCCCAACGGCCGTTTTGCCGGGATGCCGATGCGGCGGGGATAACGGGACGGGGTAGCTACCATTTTATCTACGACAACCAGATAATGTTGTTCTGCCGTGTCCGGCAGTTGTACCATATGCAAATGTTGGTTGGCGCCCCCCAAGATGTGGAAAGCTGATTCGGCTACGGCCGTTTCCATAGCTGCTCCCCCGCCTTTTTGCGCCAGCATATGCCCACTAATCCGGCACAAGGGCAGTAAATATTCTGCCAGCACAGGCATTGGGGCAACGGCGCGGGCCACTGCCCAATCATACTGTTCCCGGTAAACCGGAAGCTGTCCTAATAATTCCACCCGTTCGGCCACAATTTTTACCTGTGCCAGCGCCAGTTCATCCACCACTGCCCGCAAAAAACGGGTTTTCTTTTGCACGCTCTCTACCAGGGTAAGCTGTAAGCCGGGGCAGGCGATCTTCAGGGGTAGTCCGGGGAATCCGGCTCCTGTGCCTACGTCAATCAGGCTACGGCCGTTTACATCGCCCATCATCTGAAGACAGCTCAACGAATCGAGGAAATGGCGGATTTGGATGGCGAGCGGGTCACGCACGGCCGTTAAATTTATCCGCTCATTCCATTCCAGCAAAAGAGCAAAGTAATGGCCTAACTGATCAAGCTGTTCCGGAGCCAAAGGTACGCCCAAATCAGCCGCCCAGCCGGCAAATCGGTTGTCCAATATATTTCGCGCATACCCCGCCATCAACGACTTTGCTCCAATTCTTTACGTTCAAAATCAATCCGATAGGTATCATATTGCTCGCCGCCAAATAAAGCCGGTATGTATTCCAGCCAGATTTGCTGTAACACTGTACCGCCGCGAATATACAACGGTATAACCGGCACAATACCCGCCTCGCCAAAAAACATATTTTCAATCTCACGGTATAAATCCAGACGCTCCCGCAAATCAAGCGTTTGTCCGGCCCGGCGGATGAGGGCATCTACTTCAGAACAAGGGCGATTTTGCCGGTTTTCGCTCTCTTCGCAGTGGAGCAAATCGCCCAGCCAGTTATTGGCGTCCGGGTAATAGGAAGACCAGCCCAACTCCCAGGCATCCGGCCGGGCGGCCCCCGCATCCGGTCTGGTGTTGGCTAAGAGCGTGCCAAACTGCGCCTGTTCGATGATAAACTGCTCCTCTGTGCAGCCCAATTCATCTATCCACATCTTGCGAATCAGCTCGGCTTGCAGCAAAGAAAGGTCAGACGTGCTGACCAGGAGGGTCACTTCCGGCATCAGGCGGCAGCTGCCAAACCCGCTTTCGGCCATTTGCAGCCGGGCGTAATCAGGACTGTAGACCACACCCACTTGTTCGATAGGCGGCGCGCCCACCACGCCTGGCGGGCTTAAATGACGCATGGCAGCCGCTTCTATGCCAAACAATTCTTCGGCCAACGCTTCCCGGTTAATGGCCGCGCTCAGAGCGCGCCGTACTTCCACTTCCCGGAAAACGCCGCTGTCAAAGTTGAAGCCAATGTAGAATAACGTCTGGTTTGTTACCACTTTCTCGTGAGCGGCCGTGCGTTCGTTAAATTGGGTGCGATCCAAATCAGTCGCGTCAATCAGGTCCAGAGAACGCGCCTCCCATAATTGAAGGGCGTCTTTAGGCTCATTCAAATAACGGATGT
Organism: Chloroflexota bacterium; assembly: GCA_024278255.1. GTDB lineage: Bacteria > Chloroflexota > Anaerolineae > Promineifilales > Promineifilaceae > JAJRTP01. The sequence continues at coordinate 2,090 of JAJRTP010000665.1, forward strand.
TGACCACATCCACATTACCTTCCTCCGGGTGGGGGAAAGGCCACAAGGAATTGGCGTGCAAAGATTGGAGACTGCTGTCCAGTGGCAGATAGGGACCGCTGGTCATAAATTCTTCGGCCGTCAGCCAATCATCGCCAAATTCGTCTAGCAACTCTGGCGGCACAGGGCGCATCAGGGGCATGGTCGTGATCGTCAGGAAGTAGCTGGCCGGCTTATTGAGGGTGATTTGCAGCGTGGTGTCATCCAAAGCCAGCGCGCCGATGCGGTCCAGATCGGCTGGGGTGGCTTCTGGCAGCTTGTAGACGTCTTCACAGCCCTTGATGATAAAGAGTATAAAGGCGTCTGGGGTGTCGGTGGCTCGATTGCAAGCGCGCTGGATGGCGTAAACGATGTCTCCGGCAACGACAGGACGCACGGCTTCGGCTTGCCGTATGCCGTTTTCCTCGATTTCAGACGGCCGTACCCAAAACACATCATCCCGCAGGCGGAAAGTCCAGATACGGCCGTTATTAGCCACTTCCCAGTCCCACGCCAGCCAGGGGTCCACCAGATTTGTCCGGTTATTAAAGCGGGTCAAGCCCACAAAAAGATTTTCAACCAGATCGATACCATCCGAATCGGACACCTTTTGCGGATCAATATCAGGCGCCTTGTCCCGTTCGAAGCTGATGTCCAGCGTTACAGGTTTGATGACGGGGGGCGCGACGAGCGGTGTGGGCGAAGGGGTAACTGTTGGCTCAATCAAACGGGTAATCACCAGCGTTTCACCGGCCACTTCCACCACCTCCGTCACCACAATGGTAGCCGGAGCTTGCTCGCCACCGCAAGCCGAAAGAATCCCTCCGGCCAGGAAGAGGGACAATAATAAGTACAAGATGTAAGAACGCCGCCAAAACAACTGCTTAATCACCTCAACATGCTAACTCAAGGTCTATTCACCGACAAGTATTTTTCAACTTACGCACATTTTACGGAGAAGATACGCGCCACTATGGATTAGGGGGTTGCGTGTGCATTCACCAAATAGTAAACTAGGGTAGGTAATGTGAATATGAGATTCGTCGGTTTATTTATTCAACAACTTTATTAACTCACTTTTGCAAACTGATCACGTTCCAACTAACAGGAAGGTTTTCCATGTACGAGCGCGTACTGGTCGTTGACGATTCACAAGAGATCCGCGATTTCTTGTGCGAATATATTTTACAACCGAAAGGGTTTGAAGTGTTGCAAGCGTCTAATGGTCTGATGGGTCTGGAGATGGCTATTGCTAAAGAACCGGACTTGATGATCGTGGACCAGCAGATGCCGCGTCTGACAGGATTGGAAGTACTGGAAAAGTTGAAAGAGCGGGGTATTGAGATTCCGGCTATTCTGGCAACGGCGCATGGTTCAGAGGAAACGGCCGTAACCGCCTTCCGTCTGGGTATCCGCGACTACGTTATCAAGCCTTTCGACGCTGACGAAATCAGCGAATCAGTAGACCGCGCTCTGCGGGAGAGCCGTTTGCAGCGGGAACGGGACCAACTGGTGCAGCAGTTAATGGAAAGCAACTCCCAATTGCAGCGCCGCGCCCAGGAATTGAACGTTCTGTACGGGGTGGGGAAATCAGTGGCCTCTTCCCTGGATTTGGAAGAAGTGCTGCATCGGGTGGTGGAAGCGGCCGTTTACGTGGTGGGCGCAGAAGAAGGCTCCCTCATGCTTCTTGACGAGGAGCAGGGCGAACTGTACATTCGCGCCTCCAAGAACCTGGACTCCAAAGCCCAATCCATGCGCAAGCGCGTCAATGACAGTCTGGCCGGTAAAGTGTTGCAAACTAAACGGGCGGTGGCCATCGGTACCGATTCCCAATGGAAGCGGACGCACACCGCGCTGCTGGTCAAATCCCTGATCTACGTCCCCCTCATTTGGCAAAACAAACCGATTGGCGTTCTGGGTGTGACCAATCGCCTCAAGGAAACCTCTTTCGATAGCAACGATACCCGCGCTCTCTCTGCGTTGGCCGGTTATGCTACTATTGCCATTAACAATGCCAATATCTACAGCGAAATTGACCGGGAACGGGATACGCTGGCAGCCATCGTAGAACAAACAGACGATCCAGTGCTGGTGGTGGATGAAGAGATGAAGCTCATCCTCATTAACAATGCGGCCCGCCAGTTATTTGATTTGCCGGATGTGAAATTGGCTGGCCATCCGCTGGAGAAGTTAATCAAGCACGAAGAGACGGTTGAATTTGTGACCCAGCAAGCAAATGGGGCTGTGGTGACCGAAGAAGAGATTACCTTTGAGGATGATCGTACCTTCCAGGCCCGTATGACACTCATCGAAGGTGGTAGCCGGTCTATA
>JAJRTP010000666.1 GCA_024278255.1 Chloroflexota bacterium
CAGTTGATGCAAACCCTGATTCAGTAACCCCTTATACCAGCCCACTTGCACCATATAGTTCAGCAGTGTGCCAGGTAAAAAATCCCTATATCTTCCTCTTTTCTTACAAAGCACATTACAAAACTCTATTGTGTATAGGAAAAAAGTCCTAGTTTAGCTTTTTGGGGTATGATTTTGGTACGGAAAAAGAGATGTTTTTGTTACAATCAGCCCTGCACTGGAGCTAACATCCCTGCCAAAATTATCCATCACCTTATATTAAATCTGGAGGAAGATTGATGTTGGTGAAACGTGTTACCTTATTAAGTTTGGTTGTATTAGCATTACTTGTAGTTGGTTTGGCCGTGGCTCATAGCAGTTATTTGACAGCAGGTATGTGGTGGCATGGCGGTATGTGGTGGCATGGTGGCATGTGGTGGCATGGTGGCATGTGGTGGCATGGCTAAAATCATATACACACAATTGAATTAAGTGGAAGAAAGGAGAAGAGCAGCGATGGCATCATGTCATGGCTGTTCTTTATTTTTGGAGAAAGCAGACCCGTATGAATTATTTACGCCAGCATTGGCAGGAAGCATTTTTTTTACTGATTTTATCGGCCGTGTGGTTTGCCATTGGCTGGGTGATACGTGATTATAGCCTCACTTCAAACCCGGATGTAGCACTCTTTGCCCAGGCCCGCCAGGAGCTGCTAGATAATTTTGCTTTGGAAATGCCCCCCAGTAACGAATTGACTTATGCGGCCGTGCGCAGTATGGTCGATCAGCTAAACGATCCCTATGCGGCTTTTCTGGAACCGGTAGTCGCCAGCCGTTTCCAGGCAGATTATACCGGCGAGTCCGGGGTTGTGGGCCTGTTCCCGGAGAAAATCAATGGTGAGTTTGTGGTGTCAATTGTTCTGCCGGGAGGCGGTGCGGAAAAGGTTGGGGTGCAGGAAGGGGATGTTCTCCTTTCAATTGATGGGGTTGATCTCGACGAAACGAAAACTGAGGGAGATGCGGCCTTACTCTTACGCGGCCCAGTGGGGTCGGCGGCGCAGTTGGTGGTGCGGCGGGGAGATGATGTGTTGGAATTTGCCCCGGTGCGGGCTGTGCGGTCCGTGACGACGAAACTACAAATACTGGATGGAGATGTGGCTTATTTTGCCCATCACACCTTCACGAGCAATGCTCCGGACGAGGTAGGCAATGCTCTGGATAATTTGCTGGCGCAAAACCCCAAGGCCATTATCTGGGATATGCGCAGTAATGGGGGCGGTTCTATGGAAGCGGCTGAAAGTATTCTCAGTTATTTTATTGAGGATGGGTTGTTGTTTACGGCCGAATTAAAGGGGGATCAGGTGCGGGAATTTGTGTCTAATGGTGACGGCCGTGCCGCAGATATTCCGCTCGTGGTGTTAGTGGGTGAACATACCTTTTCCGCTGCCGAAACCAGCGCCGCCAGCGTCCAGGATCGACAGCGAGGCACTCTGATTGGCGAAGTCACCTTTGGCAAAGGGACGATACAAAATACTGCGCCGCTTGTGGGGGGCAGCGCCTTGCAATATACCATCGCCAAATGGTTATCGCCCAATGGCACCTGGTATGACGGCATTGGCGTCTCCCCGGACATTGAGGTGACAGACGATCCGGCGACACGGGAAGATGAAGTTTTGCAATTTGCTTTGGAGTATCTGCGGGAAGAGATTGGAAATTAGAGATTGGGCCATTACCAAAGATCATTTTCCGTGATGCGTAGAATGCCGTCTTCTTCGATTTCTGGTGTTTCCTGGGGCTGGCGGCGATGCACCAGCCAGTAAGCGGCCAGACCCCCGCCGATTAAACCAAAGAAATGTGACTGCCAGGAGATGCCATTTCCCCTGGGAATGATCCCCCAAATAATACTGCCATAGAAAAAGATGACCAGCGCGGCCACAGCCACATTGAGAACGCGGCGATCATACCAGGCCATCATCAGGAGGAAGCCAAAAAAGCCGAAAACCAGGCCGCTGGCCCCAATGTGGACTGAGCCGTTTTGCCCGATCAGCCAGGTGCCTAAACCGCTGACCAGCAAAATGATGATAAATGCCAGTAAAAAATCTTTGATCCCGCGCGAAAGAAAAATCAAGCCGCCCAGGATGAGGATGGGCATGGTGTTGGCCATGACGTGCCCCATCCCGCCATGCAAAAAGGGCGCCCAGAGAATGCCGTACAATCCGCTGACGGTGCGCGGCCGTATGCCATATTGATCCAGACTGCCATTAAAAATCAAGCCATCTGCCAGCTCAGTCAACCAGATCAAAATGATCAAGCTGCCCAGGACGGCAATCGCTGGTTTAAGTTTTTGCCATAGCCGGCTGCTGTTTGAATTGTTTTGCATGATTTTTCGTATTGCGTATTGCGTATAGTTGAAATTTTCCGATACAGGTGTTATTCACAATACGTTAAAAGCAGCCCCCGGTTGCATTACTGAAAACTGATTACCGATTACTGGTATCAGGTTCTTCGGGTTCCGGTGGGGTGATGACGGTGACGGTGACGGTGGCTGGCGCTAATTGTACCTTCAAGCCATCGGGAAATCTAATTTCCGGTTCCACTTCTGTTTGTCCCGCTTCGGTCAGGCCGGCTGCATTGAGGAAAACTTGCACCAGTTCGGGATGGGCTTCAATATCTTGCAGGATGGGTAAGGGGCCGCTGAGGAGCAGGTCTATAGTTTCTGGCTGGACGGTGACGGTAATGCCTGCGGCTGTGTTGAACAGTTCTACTTCACGGGTCAGGGAAAGATCGCCGCTGCGGGTGGTGATCTGGGCGACGACGGTGACGGTTTTGACTGGCTCGCCCTCGGTGGTGATGACTTCCACCTCGGCCGGGATGGCCAGGGGGACGTCTACGGTGAGCTGGCCGGTGGCCTGGCTGATGTCTACGGGCAGGGTGTCTACGTAACTGCCGATTTCGTTGAGCACGGCCGTATCCCCCTGAATGGTCACGACCGATGGCTCCACCGACAGACCGCTTAACCAATACCCCTCCGGCGGCGTTCCGGTGGTAATGGCCCGGATGCCCACGTCGCGGGCATTCCGCTTGCGCGTTACCGCCAGACTGACCTGCGTTTGATTGGGGTCTACCGTGATGCCTTCTACCAGATTACCTTCGGCGTCCAAAGCCAACAACGGCCGTATTTCCTGAATAGAGGTGGTGGGATTGTCCACGGACAGGGTGGCCTGCACTGTATTGACCTGATCTACCAATGGTTTTGGCCCGGAGACGACGGCCGTATCCGGCGAAGCAATTGGCGCACCCACAATCTGGTACGCGGCCGAAACTGATTGATCTTGCAAAACCACCGTCACCGGAAACGTTTCGCTGATATTCTCCGCCAGTTCCACACTGATGACTGCCGGCTCGACGCGCATAATTTCTACTTGCGGCAAATTGGTACTGACCTGGACTTCAACCTGCTGCAAACCGGGCGGTAAATCGGCCAGAGAAGCCACCGCCTGGAAAGCGTCAGAATCGAGGCTGGGCAGCATTTGCGCTGTCGTTTGCACCTGCACAGAGATCGTTTCCGGCGGTTTGTTCATCATCACCAGGTTTTCCGGCAAATCTTCCAGGCGCAAAGTGACGCCTTCGTAGACGGGCCGTTCTGTGGGATTGGTTTGCTGGATGACGAAAGCCCAGGCCGTCAAGGCCAGAATCAGGGCCACAACCAGCGTGAAAAAGACACTACCTAAATTGGGACTGGCAATTTTCTTTTTACTCTGCCGGTAAGATTTTTTCAGATTTTGGATGATGCCGGAAACTGTGAGGGCGTTTGGTTCGTCGGCGTCGCTGGTGTAAAAGTCGGCGATTTGCTGCCGGGCGGTCTGCAAATCTACGTTGCTTTGTAGACGGCCGTCCCGCGTGTAAGAAATGTGCCCTGTCTCCTCACTGACAATCAATATCAGGGCGTCGCTTTGTTCGCTCATGCCCATGGCCGCCCGGTGGCGTGTGCCGTAGCGCCGCCCCCAGCCATTCATCGCTTTTTCTGTCAGAGGCAGCACACAGCCGGCGGCCACCACCTGATCGCCGCGAATGATGACTGCGCCATCATGCAGGGGCGTTTTGTCGTGGAAGATGGTCAGGAGGAGTTCGGAGGTGACACGGCCGTTCACCGGAATGCCGGTGGCAACCACCTCGTCTAAAGAGTTGTCCCCTTCCAGCACGATGAGCGCCCCCGTTTTTGTGGCCGCCAACGATTCCAAAGCCCGCGACAACTTCGGGATGACAATTTCCGCCGATGTTTGCCGGGCGGTGCGCGTCAGCCCGGCCCAGCGGCCGATATTTTCCAGCAGGCGGCGTAGTTCCGGCTGCAAGACAATGGGCGTGGCAATGAGCATAATCAGCAAAGCCAGGCGGATGACCCAGTCGAATGTGGGCAGGGGGAGAAAAACAGCAATGACCACCAGAACCATGCCCAGAAGCAGGACACCGCGCAGCAGGTTGGCCGCCCGGCTGCGCTGCAACAGCAGTAAAATGATGAAGAAGAGAAGGGTGACCAAGAGGAGGTCGAGTACCCCCAGCCAATCCAGGGTGGAGAGCCTAAAAAACAGATCAGCGACTAATAATTGCAACGATGTCATAAGGAAGCAATGTTACCTGAATATGGACGGCCGTAAAGGGGCGATTCCCCTGCAAAAACCCCACGACGGAGGTTAATAACTGCGACGCAGTACCAGAATGCCCGCTCCCCCCAAGGCCAGCAGCCCCACTATTAGTAACATGACGCCGCCAACCAGAGGATTCAGCCGGGATACGGCCGTATCTGTCACTGCGGCTGGCGTGGGTTCAGGCGGCGGGTCGTTAGTCGCGGAAGAGAGGGTGAGGGCTACGGCCGTGGCCGTAACTTGCGGCACGGGCGTTAATGTTGGCTGGATTGTGGCCGCCGGAGCCGTTGCCGGTGCTGGCGTTTCTGTAGGCGCTGGTGTGGGGGGCTGCGGCCGTATCCACAACTCGTCGCCCGGTTTGATAATGGTATCGGCCGACATTCCCTCATTCAAAGCGAGCAGCCCGTTCAAATCCAGATTATACGTCAGGGCAATATCCCACAACGTTTGCCCCGCCTGCACCACATGCGTCAGGGGCGGCGTGGGCGTGGGCGGTGGCGTTTCCCCCGGCAGCAGGCGAATCTTCACCTCGTCCCCCGGTTTCAAAATAGAGTTTTCCGTGAGATTGTTGTACAGCATAATGTCGCCAATCTTTACATCATACAGGGCGGCAATGGACCAGAGTGACTGCCCTTCTTGCACCACGTGGGCTGTAGGCGGCGTAGGTGTGGGTGGTGGTGGCTGTCCATCTGCCAGGCGAATAATTATCTCATCGCCCGGCTGGACGAAGGCATCCTCTTTCAGGTTGTTATACAAAAGCAGGTCAGACAAGGGGACGTCATAATAAGCGGCTAACGTCCACAGCGCCTGCCCATCCTGCATGACGTGGGTAATGGAGCCGTCTTCGGCCGGTTCGGCCAGGGTGATGGGTGTGACGAACAGCGGGGCGGGATTGGCCGGCGCGGCGTTCGCTGGTGGCGGCGCATTTCCCGGCTGCCCTACCACGAGAACGTAATAGTTGATGCTGCCGTCCGTAGCAAAACCTGTGCCCGCTTCCGTATATTGCGTGGTGATAAGGGTGCGGTAATGGACAGGGCTGTTGATCCACCAACGCAGACCGGCCGGCGCGCTCAAGCCAGTACCGCCCACAATATTTTCACTGACCCGCCCGCCGTAGCCGGATGCTCTGGCCCGGCTTAACGGCGTAGAGCCGCCATACCCTGTATGGCTGCTGAAAACCTGAAATTCAGCCATAAAATTGGCCTGATTTTGCGCCGCCGCAGCCAGGGCGCTGTTGTATTGTAAGGGGGGCAGACCGTTATTGATGCGGAATTGATTGACTTGTTGCAAAATATCTGCTGCTGATTGAGCCTGGCTGCCGGATATATTAATCACCGCCAGTAAAAGCACACTTAGTACAACAGCCAGAAAGGTTCGTGTTTTCATAAGCGGGAAATATAACAATTGTGACTAAGGCTATCAAATGAAGCAGGCATTGTATCAGCGAATGCTTAGGAACGTCGCCTTCTTTGTTAAAAAATTTTGTGAGGATTGTGAAATAAGTAACAACATACGGCCGTCTGTTACGTTATAATTAGTTTGTAGCCCAAGTGTAGGAAAATTGTTACTTTCCCCCATTCAAAAAATGGCAAAAGGAGAGTAAAATAAGTGTATTGGATTAGTCAAAAATCTCAGGTTATCATAGTAGCCAATCTTGAGCAGCGCTTTCACGTGTACCCGGCTTGCAGGTTGAATTTATTTTTGTGTTAAGCAGGGTTGGGTATGCCTCAGCAGTAACGAGTGTGTTAGCAGATGTACTGGTTTACCCTTGTCGGGGTTTGCAGAATTATTCTGTTGAGGAGTTTGTGGAAATGGAAGGAAAAGTTGTACCGGTTCCAGTTGCCAGTGAAGAGTTGCCGGCCGGATTTTCTTTGCGTCATAAGTTGTACGGGCATAACAATATCATTTACCAGGTGGCCTGGTCGCCCAACGGCCGTACCCTGGCTTCTGCTTCGGCGGACCGGTCGGTGCGTTTGTGGGATGTGCATTACGGCCGTCTCCTGCACGATCCCATCGGGCAGGGGGATTATGTCTTCAGCGTGGCCTGGTCGCCGGACGGCCGTCTGTTGGCTTCCGGCTGTTACGATGAAACCATCCGCCTGACCGATGGCGTGACTGGTTTGCCGGTAAGCGATCTCACCGGGCATGACGGCCCTGTTTACAACGTGGCCTGGTCGCCGGACGGCCGTTACCTGGCCTCCGCCTCTTACGACCACACCATCCGCGTCTGGGACAGCCAAAACGACTGGCAGTGCCGCGTCCTGGAAGGCCACAGCGATTGGGTAATGAGCGTCGCCTGGTCACCCGATGGCCTGACGCTGGCTTCCGGTTCCCGCGATGAGACCATCTGCTTTTGGGATATGAACCGGGGCACCATGTTCCGCAAACTCAAAGGGCACAACGACATTGTCAACAGCGTCGTCTGGTCGCCGGACGGCCTCATGCTGGCTTCCGCTTCCGACGATCAAACCATTCGTCTGTGGGATGCTGCCAGCGGCCGTTTGCGCACCCTGCTGGAAGGGCATACCGGTCTGGTTTTATACGCCTGCTTTTCCCCCGATGGCAGTATGCTGGCCTCCAAATCGCGGGACAACACCGTGCGTTTGTGGCGCGCTGGCAGTTGGGAGCAAATTGCCACGCTCCATGAGACAATGATCTCCGATTTCAACCGGGGTCTGGCTTTTCATCCGCATATGCCTATGCTGGCGACCCTCAGCAGCGGCGAGCGCATGATCCGCATCTGGAATCTGGATGACGCCGCTTTGCTGGGGATGGACGCCTCGGCGGATACCTGGCATTACCGGAATGCCAAAGTCATCCTGGTGGGGGACAGCGGCGTCGGTAAATCCGGTTTGGGGTTGGCTTTGACGGGCCGCCCCTGGGTGAAAACAGGTTCCACACACGGCTGCCGCATCTGGACGTTTGACAGTGAGGACGTGACTTTGCCGGACGGCCGTCAGGAGACCCGCGAAACGTTATTGTGGGATTTGGCCGGGCAGCCCGGCTACCGCCAGACGAACCAGCTTCATCTCAATGAAGTGTCTGTGGCCCTGGTTGTGTTTGACGCCAGCAATGAGGAACGGCCGTTAGCCGGGGTGCAGCATTGGGACAGAGCCTTGCGTCAGGCCGTGCGTCGCCAGGGAGATTCCGCACTGCCTTTAACCAAATATCTAATCGCCGCCCGGATAGATCGAGGCGGCGTACCCATGTGGCACAGCCGTTTGCAAAACATCGTCCGTACCATGAATTTCGACGGTTACTTTGAAACCAGCGCCAAGGAAGGCTGGCAGATAGCCGAACTGATTGAAGCTATCCAGACCGGGATTCAATGGGAGGCTTTGCCGCGGGTGAGTTCCAATGAGTTGTTCCAAACCATTCGCCAATTTATTATTGAAGAGAAAAAATCAGGCCACATGCTCTCCACTGTAGAAGATTTGTACCGCCTCTTCTGCCACACCTCGCCTGATCTGACCGCGCCTGATTTGCGAGCCCGTTTTGACACCTGCCTCAGCCGCATGGAAAATCGCGCTTTGGTGCGCCGCCTCCGTTTTGGTAATTACGTCCTCTTGCAGCCGGAACTGCTGGATGCTTACGCTTCTGATCTGGTGGATGCGGCCCATAATGCCCCCGGCGGTTTGGGTACTGTGTCTGAGGCGGATGCGCTGGACGGCCGTTTCATTTCCCCCGGCCATTCCCGTCAGCTAGATAAAGAACAACAGCGTCTCCTGCTTATCGCCACCGTGGAAGAGTTGGTGCGGCACGAAATTGTTCTCAAAGAGCCAACCGACGCCGGTACAGACCTCATCTTCCCCTCCCAATTCACCCGCGAATGGCCCAATCTGACCGAACTGCCCGGCCAGACCCTGCGCTTTACGTTTGAAGGGCCGGTACTGAACATTTACGCCGTTTTGGTCATTCGTCTGGCCCACAGCCAGCTTTATAACAAGAAAGAGATGTACAAGAATGCCGCCACCTTTACGGCTACCGTAGGCGGAACTTGCGGTATTTATTTGCGCGAATTGGAAGAAGGGCAAGGGGAAATAATCCTTTTCTTTGACGAAAAGGCCAGTGAAGCCACCCGTTACCAGTTTGAAGATTACGTCTCTGTACACCTGAAGCGACGCGCTTTGCCCGGTTCTATCCATCGGGAACGGCTGTATAACTGCGAAAAATGCGGTATTTCCATCACCGAGGAGCAGGTTGAGGCCCGCCGCCGCATGGGGTATATCGTGATGCACTGCCCCGTTTGTGAAAAGCCCGTCTCCTTACTGGATCGGGAAGAACGCCTGACAGAACCGGTTCCCTCGGCCATCGCCGCCATAGACCGGGCGGCGGACGCTCAGCGGGACAGGGCTTCGGCTGAACTTATCCTCAAGGGTAAGATGACGGCCAGCGATTATGACGTGTTGTTATGCCACAATGAGTCGGATACGGAAGCTGTGCAGATGTTGGCGGAGCAGTTACAAGAGCGGGGCATTTTACCCTGGTTGCCGAAAAAC
>JAJRTP010000667.1 GCA_024278255.1 Chloroflexota bacterium
CCGCCAAACGGCCGTTTACCGTAACTCTCACAATTTTGGGGGTTTTTTCATTAGGACTTTGGAATTTGGGCCGAGCTACGGCGCTCTACCGGGAACAGGATTTATTACTCACTTTACAAGTGCAACCAGACCCACGCCTGCGTTTGCTTATTGCTGGGGTGTGGGTTGTCATATTTTGGGGATTGGTCGGGGCTTTGTGGCGCAGACGGCCGTTTAGCCAAAAAGCCATCCCCGGCCTGACAGCGCTCTATGCCGCTTGCGATTTGGGCTTGCCCTTCATTTACCCCACCGCCCGGCTCAACCAAACCAATTGGCTGCTGACAGGTGCATTTTACCTCATCATTATTTTGTTTATGGCCTGGGCCTTAAACCGCCCGGCCGCCAACACTTATTTCAAAACGGAAGATACATGGACGGAAAAATAGAAAGACTGCATCAGCTTAAACAACGATCACAAGAAGGCGGCGGGCCAGAACGAGTAGCCAAACAAAAAGCCCAAGGCAAAATGACCGCCCGCGAACGTATTGACCTCCTGCTGGATAATGGCTCCTTCCGGGAAATAGACGCTTTTGTCGTCCACCGGGAACATAATTTTGGTATGGAAGAGAAGCAATTTTTAGGCGATAGTGTCATAACCGGCTGGGGCACGATAGACGGCCGTCTCATCTACGTATTCAGCCAGGATTTCACTGTCTTTGGTGGCAGCCTGGGTGGCGTTCACGCCGAGAAGGTCGTCAAGATTATGGACATGGCTATGCGCAACGGTGCGCCGGTCATCGGCATCAACGACTCCGGCGGGGCGCGCATCCAGGAAGGCGTCGTCAGTCTGGGTGGTTACGCCGACATCTTCCTGCGCAACACCCTGGCTTCCGGCGTCGTGCCTCAAATCAGCGCCATCATGGGGCCATGCGCCGGCGGCGCGGTGTATTCCCCCGCTCTCACCGACTTCATCATCATGGTCAAAAAGAGCAGCTACATGTTCATCACCGGCCCCGACGTGGTAAAAACCGTCACCGGCGAAGAAGTCACCTTTGAAGAACTGGGCGGGGCCGTGACCCATAACACTGAGAGCGGTGTCGCCCACATGGCCGCCGAATCGGAGGCGGACGCCCTCTACCTCATCCGGGAATTGATGAGCTATCTGCCCTCCAACAACATGGAAGACCCGCCTTTTGTACCCACAAAAGACGACCCTCTGCGCACCGAAGCCGCCCTCGACGCCATCATCCCTAATAATCCCAACAAACCGTATGACATCAAAGACATCATTCACCTGATCGTGGATGATGGCAAATTTTACGAAATTCAGGAGATGTATGCGCCCAACATTGTCATCGGCTTTGCCCGGCTGGGCGGGTTTTCCGTAGGCATTGTGGCGAACCAGCCGATGGTGCTGGCCGGGGTGCTGGACATCAACGCCAGCGAAAAAGCAGGCCGATTTGTTCGCTTCTGCGACGCTTTCAACATCCCCCTGATTGTTTTTGAAGACGTGCCCGGCTTTTTACCCGGCGTGGATCAGGAGTATGGCGGAATTATCCGGCACGGGGCCAAGCTGCTCTATGCCTTCTGTGAAGCCACTGTGCCCAAAATCACCGTGGTCACGCGCAAAGCGTATGGCGGGGCCTACTGCGTGATGAACAGCAAACACATCCGCGCCGACCTGAACCTGGCCTGGCCTTCGGCCGAAATTGCTGTGATGGGGCCGGATGGCGCGGTGAACATTATCTTCCGCCGCGAACTGGCCGCAGCGGAAGACCCGGTTGCCAAAAAGGCGGAGCTGGTGGAGCATTACCGGGAGCAGTTCGCCAATCCATATACGGCCGCTAAACAAGGTTACGTAGACGACGTCATCGAACCACACGAAACCCGGCCGCGTCTGATCAACGCCCTCAACATGCTGCAAAACAAACGCGACCAGAACCCCCCGAAAAAACACGGCAACATGCCATTATAAATGCGAGGTGCATTATGATAAATATTCCTATTAACGCCAAAGTAAAATGCAGTGACGGTCACGCCGGGACATCCACTTACATCATCGTGAATCCGGTAAACCAGCAAGTAACTGACGTCGTCGTGCAGGAATTTCTGCACGGTTACGCCGAAGAGCGCATCGTCCCCGTCAGCAAAATTACGGAGACCACCGCCAAATCTATTACCCTGTCCTGCACCAAGGAAGAACTGGACAAGATGCAGCCTTTTGCGGATTCTTATTACGTGGAAAACCCGCAAGAAAGTAATGTACTGCTGGCTGCTTACGTCACCCCATTGGACCTGGAATACACTAAAACGGCCACAGAAAACGTCCCGGCGGCTTCCCTGGTTATACAGCGCAATATGTCTGTAGAAGCCACGGACGGCCATCTGGGCAAAATTCACGAATTGGTGGTAGACCCCGGCAATTTCCAGGTGACGCATATTTTGATTAAAGAAGGGCATCTGTTTAAGAAGGACGTGGTCATCCCTATTTCTCACATTACTCACGGGGATGAGTACACTATTTATCTGGATTTGGATAAAACGGCCGTAAAAAACCTCCCCTCCGTAGACATCCAGCGCCACTACCAGGCAGACGCATCATGAAAATATTATGACTGCAAACACACTCCTCTCCAAAAAATTCAACAAACTGCTCATTGCCAACCGGGGCGAAATTGCCATGCGCGTGCTGCGGGCCTGCCACGAACTGGGCATCGCTACCGTCGCCGTCTACTCCGACGCCGACCGGAATGCCCTGCATGTGCGTTACGCCCATGAAGCGTACCATCTCGGCCCTTCCCCGGCCAGCGAGAGCTACCTGCGCATTGACAAGCTCATCGAGATAGCCAAAGAATCCGGCGCGGGCGCCATCCATCCCGGCTATGGCTTTCTGGCGGAACGGGCGGCTTTTGCCCGCGCCTGCACAGAGAACGACATTGTCTTTGTCGGGCCGCCGCCGGAAGCGATTGCCATTATGGGCGACAAACAAATGGCCCGCGAAACAGTAACGGCCGCCGGCGTGCCCGTCGTCCCCGGCACAGCACCAGGCACGGACGAAGAGTTGATTGCCGCCGCGCAGGAGATGGGCTTCCCGGTGCTGGTGAAGGCCACAGCCGGCGGCGGCGGCAAGGGGATGCGCCCCGTCTTTGAGCCGGACGTGCTGCCGGATGCTCTGGCCGCAGCCCGGCGGGAAGCCAAAGGCGCTTTTGGCGACGATACCGTCTATCTGGAAAAGCTCATCCAGGGCAGCCGCCATATTGAAATCCAGTTACTGGCCGATGTGCATGGCAACGTCATTCATCTGGGCGAGCGGGAATGTTCCTTGCAGCG
>JAJRTP010000668.1 GCA_024278255.1 Chloroflexota bacterium
GACAGCCCGGAACTAACCATCCCCAACGCGCGGGATTATACGGCCGTCATGCGCCAAAACAGCATCGTCTTGGATGTGGAAAAGCGGATGCAGATGATTACGGCCGTTGGCGGCAAACTGGCCGCGGAAATGGGCGGCGCCATCCCCGATGACCCGGAACTGCTGCGGGAAGTGGCTAATCTGGTAGAAAAACCGACGCCGCTGCGCGGCCGTTTCAGTAAACGCTACCTCAAACTGCCTGCCGCAGTCCTGGTAGCCGTCATGCGCAAACACCAGCGGTACTTCCCCGTTTATGATGGGGACGGCCGTCTCATGCCCTACTTCATTGCCGTGCGCAACGGGGATGAGAGGCATCTGGACGTGGTGGTATCCGGCAACGAACACGTCATCCGCGCCCGTTTTTCTGACGCAGAATTTTTCTACAGCAAGGATATTGAACAGAAGCTGGCAGAATTTCTGCCCCGGCTGGACACGCTGACCTTCCAGATTCAACTCGGTTCCATGCTGGACAAAGTACACCGGCTGGAAAAACTGACGCCACAGGTGGCGGAGATGCTGGCCTTGTCGCCAGAAGAAAAGACAGCCGCCCAACGCGCCGCCGCCCTGGCCAAAGCGGATTTAGCCACAAACATGGTGGTGGAGATGACCTCGCTGCAAGGGATTATGGGCGGTCAGTACGCCCGTCTCAGCGGCGAGCCGGAAGACGTGGCGGCGGCTATTGCCGAGCAGTACAACGCCGTCAGCCAAACAAAGCCGGGGCTGGCCCTGGCCCTGGCCGACCGGCTGGACAGTCTGACCGGCCTTTTTGCTGCCGGATTAGCTCCCAAAGGTTCCAATGATCCGTTTGCCTTGCGGCGGGCCGCCCTGCACATCATCGAGAATCTGACAGCGAATGAGCAGCCGTTTGATTTGCGTACAGGCATCGGGCAGGCGGCCGCTTTGCAGCCTATCCCGTGCGATGAGGCGGCGCAGGCGGAGGTGTTGGGCTTTGTTGACGGCCGTCTCGCTGTTGTCCTGCGGGAGAATGGGTACGCTGCTTCAGTGGTGAAGGCAGTGTTGGCGGAGCAGGGACACAATCCCTATGCTGCCAGCCAGATGGCCGCCCAACTCACAGAGGCGATTCAGGCGGCAGATTGGCCGCAGCTTCTGGACGCTTACGCCCGCTGCGCCCGCATCACCCGCAGGGAGGCAGCGCAGTACGAGTTGCGCCCGGACGATTTCTCCCTGGACGCGGAGCGTGACCTGTACGCCGCTTACCAGCAAGCGCAAGCGGCCCAGGATGGCACACTGTCCACATTTGCCGCCTCTCTGCGTCAGATGGAACCGGCTATCACCCGCTTTTTTGATGAGGTGCTGGTGATGGCTGAGGATACGGCCGTGCGGGAAAATCGTCTGGCCCTTTTGCAGAACATCACCCGTCTCACGGACGGTTTGGCGGATTTGTCGCAACTGGAAGGGTTTTAGACAAGGTTGCAGGGTTTTGCAGCGTGCTATAATTAAATTACGAATCACGCATCATGTTAGAGAGGTTTGTCATGGCTGAAGCAATTGCCTTACCCCCGCGCAAACGGGGTTGGCCTAAACAGGGCGAATGGACGTATGACGATTATTTGAAGCTGCCTGATGACGGCCGTCGGTATGAAATCATTGAAGGAGAGTTGTACGTGACAAACGCGCCTGGACTTGATCATCAATTTGTTGTCGCCGAATTGCTGCGCCAAATGGCTAATTACGTTGTGGAAAACCAGCTAGGGCGCGTGATTACAGTGCCGTTTGAAGTCCATCTCTCGGAAACAATCCGTCCCGTGCAGCCTGACGTACTTTTCATCAAAAAAGAACGTTGGCCTGGCCCTGGCGCCAAATTTTTTAGCGGCGCGCCTGATTTGGTGGTGGAAGTGTTATCCCCCAGCACACTGCGCCATGACCGTAGCCTGAAATTTACCGTTTACGAGCAGGCCGGCGTGCCCGAATACTGGATTGCCAATCCCCGGACACATTCTGTCGAGGCGTTTACACTTTCCGGCGCGGAATACGCCTTGATTGGCGAATTTATCGAAGCTGAAACTATCCAGTCCAAAATGTTGCCCGGTTTGCAAATTATCACAGAGACGTTGTTTGACTAGAGAAGAATACAACAGATTGGGGAAGGACCAGATGAATATTCCCTTTCCCAATCATCGCTCTGCAGAATGACCTAATTACCTAGGCCGTGTTGACATGGGATGATTTTACTCACTTATTTCAAATGTCAACACATCTTAGGGAACATTTTTTATATTCGTTCCTGCAAATTGAAGTCATACCGTAAAGATACGAGTAGTATGTTTCATGGGAAAAATGATCTCGACGAACGCTGCGATCCGTAAATTTATGTTAGAATTTTTTAATGACTCTGAAATAGAGACGTTTTGTTTTGACTATTTCCCAAAGATTAGCCAAGACTTCACAATTGGAATGACAAAGACTCAGAAAATTCTGTTGTTGCTTGGTTATTGCCAAAGGCGTGACATGATCGCCAATTTAATGGTCGCGCTTGAAAAGGAAAGGCCAAAACTATACTATAAAAGGTTGCCGCCTCAAGACTTTGCACATTTAGAAGTTGCGCCTAAACTACGCAATCCGAACCAAATTTTTATTTGTTATGCTAATGATGATTCCGATTTTGCATTCAGTTTAGCAAAAGCGTTAAAGAAGGTTGGATATGAAATCTGGATATCTCCAGAAAGTATTCTCCCTGGTGAAAAATGGGTAGCAGCAATTAACAGAGGACTTGAGGAAAGTAGCACCTTTGTTCTGTTATTAACACCTGCAGCCACTAAGTCTAGGTGGGTAAGAAGCGAATCCAATATTGCCATAGATATGGAACATCGGGGTGAAATGCGTTTCATACCACTTCAAGTAAAGCAATGTACATTGCCCCCGGTTTGGCGTACATATCAACATATATCATTCCGGCGTGATTTCGAGAAAGGGTGGGGAGATCTGCTAGATGAATTAGATGGATCGCGATTCGACATCACAACACCTATGAAAAAAGATGAAGAGGAGAATGGCTACAGCTTCGATACATTACTTGATCATTCATCACTTGTACAGCAGGAATGGCCCCGTCCTGAAGTTGATAAAATGCTAGTTCATCGCCCTAAGGCACCATTGTCCCACCCTAGAATC
>JAJRTP010000669.1 GCA_024278255.1 Chloroflexota bacterium
GGGGCGAACTGGCGCATTATTAACGAATTTTCTCAGAAAAATAGCAAAAGCAGGCCAAATGACCTATGATAGAATGAATGAACGTGGAATTAGCCCGATTCCTGAACGCGCATACGCCATTTTATGAAGATACGGCCGTCTGGTTTAACGGCCGTATGCCTTTGCGAGAGCATTTCTATCTGACCAACACCCTGCCGCCTCTGGATTTTGTCACTTCTGTCCGGGCCATTCTCTTGCGCGGTGATGAAGTGATGGTTATCCGGGATGATGGAGACAGTTATCACGTTGTTCCCGGCGGCCGTCGGGAATCGGGCGAATCATTGTTGGATACGCTGCAACGAGAGGTGGTCGAAGAAACGGGTTGGGCGATGGCCCAGCCTCGCCTGTTAGGCATTGTCCATTTCCACCATCTGGCCCCGGAACCGGATGGTTACGCCTATCCGTACCCGGATTTTTTGCACGTCATTTATGTGGCCCAGGCCGGTGAAAACCTTCCCGGTGCGCAAATTTTTGATGAATATGTTCTGGAGGCTGACTTTTGGCCTGTCTTTGATGCGCAGGAATTGCTTGGCGAGGGACAGAGACGATTTTTGGCTACGGCCGTGCAGCAACAGATGAGAGAAGAAACAGATAGCAGGTCAGAGGAAAATCTGTTTCTTTCTTAATCTGTTGTAATCACGGCCGTAAACGGGAGCCGGAGGAAAACATGAGCGATTTACTGCATCAGCCCGGTTTTTTGGGCACGGCCGCCAATTTTGGCGCAGATATGACATTGGCAGCGATGGTTCTGTTTGCCGCCTTGCTCACCATTGGCGTTGTTTTGGCCGTGAAGGGCAAGTATGGGGCGCACAGATGGATGCAGACAACTTGCGGGCCAATGGTCTGATGATTAAATAGCTTAGATTCAGCGATTACAAACGCTGGATGCGGCTGTCTTACGCCCTTTACATGATTACAGTTTTGTTGGGATTGGCCGTCTACTACGTCTGGTTCATCAGCAACCCCAATCCGCCCGTTTATGGGTAAATGGAAGGAAAACGCCATGATTCCATTAGAGGATGTACAACTTAAATCCACCATCAAAGCAAATGGGGAAACAATCTTTCTTGTTAATTTTCGCAACCACCGGGATATGTACCCGCCGTTTGGTATCATGTACGTGGCTGACGCTTTGGAGCAAGTAGGATTTTCCTGCCGCTTGTTCCATGAAACGGAAGATTTTCTGGATGAATTTATAGAGATGGCGGCGCGGGAACGGCCGTTATTCGTGGGCTTCAGCACTATTACAGGCCCCCAGTTACAGCCCACCATTGACGCCTCCAAACGAATTCATGACTTGGGCATTCCCGTGGTGTGGGGCGGCGTTCATGCCACTATCATGCCCCTGGACGTTCTCAAAGAGGAGTACGTGGATTTTGTCATTGTCAACGAGGGGGAGGAGACGGCGCAGGAATTTGCTCTGATGTTGGCCGGTTATCTGTCCCAGGATTGGGCTGCGGTGGACGGGTTGGCTTATAAGCGTGAAGATGGCTTCCCTCAATTTTGGCGGGAACGGCCGTTCATCCAGGATTTAGACCTCTACCAACCCCGTTGGGACTTGCTGACCGACGTCGAAGCATATCTCATCCCCAGCGGGCCATACGGCCGGGCCATTCCCGTCTACATTTCCCGCGGCTGCCCCTTCCGCTGTGGCTTTTGCTACAACGAAGTGGTGATGAAGCGCACCTGGCGGCAGCATTCTGACGAATTTATCCTCAACCAGATTAATTGGCTGAAAGAGAATTTTGCGATTGATGCCGTAGATTTTGCCGATGATTATTTATTTGGCCGGATCAAACCGATGCAGCGTTTGGTAGAAAAAGTGAACATGCCCTGGAGCGGGCAGGTGCGCGTCCAACTCCTCAAGCCGGAATTTGTGCAGTGGATGGCCGACACCGGTTGTCAATGGGTCAATATCGGCGTCGAGTCCGGCTCGCAGGCTGTGCTGGATCGCATGTATAAAGACCAAAAGGCGGAGCAGATCGAGTGGGGTATCGGCAATCTGGTCAAGATTGCGCCGCATATTGAAGCCAACTGTTCCTTCATCGTCGGCCTGCCGGAAGAGACGCCGGAAGAGGCCAAAGTCACCTTCGACCTCATCGAGCGGCTGGCCGCCCTGAGCGACAATGTGCGCTGCTCCGTCTGCGTTTACATGCCCTATCCGGGTACACCTCTGTGGCCCAAAGCGCTGGAAATGGGCTATGTGCCGCCGGAAACCCAGGAGGGCTGGGTGGAGATGGATTTGAACCGGGGTAATACGCCCTGGGTCAGTGATGAAGCGTCTCAGGTGATGTGTGATATTAACGACATTTTGTTTGTCGGCCGTTCTCAGGGGCATTGGCTGCTGGCGCCGTATTATGGCCTGCTGCGCTGGCGCTGGCGTAACCAGCGGTTTGGGCATTACTGGGAAGGGGCGCTCAAGAAGCAGTTGATTAACTCCCCACTCAAGCCGATGATGGCCTGGATGACGCAAAGAATGGTTACCTGGAATCAGAATACGCACAAAGGCAGCATATCTGAAGGGGCAGAGATGCTGGGTCTGGATGTGAAAGATTAGATTGGTTCGATCTTCGAGATTGAACCAATCTTGTATTTACTTACGTTATGAGAGATGTGTAAACTTGTCTGACTGTGCCTGCAAAGTCGTCTAAAATCAGTTAAAATGCGGGGGATACGGCCGTAAAAACCAGCCAACATTAACAGCCAATTTCATATTCGGGAAAATGCACTATACTTCTATTTTTAGAGGGGTGATAATAGCAGGGGAAAACCGCCTGCGCTGTCTGGAAATTTGTAGACAAACGGCCAGATTTTACAACCAGACCCGAAATTTTTACGTATGGAAAACAGAGCTTTACCATCTACTCGCCGCGGTTTTAGTTTGCCGTTTTTGTTCTGGAATATGCACCCAAAGGTATATTTGTCAGGCACTCGCGTCGAGGCTAAGTACATAGCAGAACATAAGGAGTTGTTTCAATGAATTGGAAACGCCTGGGTATAGGCATCATAATCATCGTCCTCCTGGCCGCCGGTGGCTATTGGGTTTACACCCAGTTTCTTGCTCCGTCATCGGATAGCAGCCAAAACGGACAATCTGAGGATCAAATAGCTGCGGAAGAAGTTGATTTGAATATCGTGTCGGCGGAGGGGCAGATTGTCCCCTTAACGGATGTGCTGCTTTCTTTTCAATTAGGCGGTGAAATTCAGGAAATTTTGGTAGCTGAGGGAGATGAAGTGACTGCCGGGCAGCCGCTCATCCAACTGGACACGACCGATCAGGAATTATTCGTCAAACAGGCAGAAGCGGCCGTTGTGCAGGCAGAGGCCAATGTGAAAAGCGCCGAAGCCGGTATACAAGCGGCCCAGGCCGGTTTGCTGGCAGCTCAGGCAGAGTTGGTAAGTGCCCAGGCCCAA
Organism: Chloroflexota bacterium; assembly: GCA_024278255.1. GTDB lineage: Bacteria > Chloroflexota > Anaerolineae > Promineifilales > Promineifilaceae > JAJRTP01. The sequence goes on from JAJRTP010000669.1 coordinate 3,454, forward strand.
TATGACCAACTGGCAGCAGGGGCAACGCCGGAACAGATTGCTGCTGCGGAAAGCAGCGTGGCTGTGGCTGAGGCTGGTGTTACCCAGGCAGCCGGGCAGTTGGGTGTGGTAGTGGAGGGGGCAAACAGTGCGGCCGTTAAAGCGGCCCAGGCCCGGCTGGCAGCCGCGCAGGCTGAGTATGACAACACGTTGAAATCGAATCAGCCCGTCGTGCAAAATGAAGACGCGGATGCTGTGGCCCGTGAGCAGGCCCAGTTAGCCATCAATGCCGCCCAGGCCAATTTGCAGGCGGCTCAGGCCGCGCTGGATGATGTGCTGTCCGGGGCTTCGGCTGATGAGCGTAATGCCGCTTCCGGGGCGGTCAGCGTGGCCCAGCGGCAGACAGATGCGGCCCAGGCTAATCTGGATTTGCTTCTGGCCGGCCCACGGGATGAGCAGTTGACTGTGGCGCTGGCTCAGGTTTCCCAGGCAGAAAATGGGGTGGCTGAGGCGGAATTGCGGGTGACTGCGGCGGAAACGGCCGTAGCCCAGGCCAAAGCCGCAGTAGCCGAAGCAGAAGCCGGACTGGCTGCCGCTCAATCTGCTGTAACCAAACAAACCCTCAAGGCGCCATTTGCCGCTACTGTCGCCGCCATCCCGGTTAAAGTGGGCGAGATTGCTTCTCCCGGCATTCCCGTCCTGACGCTGGCTGACTTTAGTGAGTGGCAAATTGAAACAACCGATCTGACGGAACTCAGCGTCGTAACGATTGGGTATGATCAGCCAGTAGAGATTTCCATTGACGCTTTCCCCGGCGAGAATTTGACCGGCCGGATTGTAGACATCGCTTCGGTGGCCGATGAGGTGCGCGGTGATGTGACTTACGTGACGACCATTGTCTTTGATGATGATCCGGACTTGCCTTTACGTTGGGGTATGACGGCATTCGTCACGGTGGATACGGAGCAATAATATGAAGAAGATTTATCCACAGATTACACAGATTACGCAGATTTTTGGTAGAAAAACCGGGTTATTGCTGCTGGCGGCAGTTTTCTTGTTGGCGGCTTGCCAATCGAGTGGTGGGGTGGATACGGCCGTATCCGTCAAATCCAGCACCGTGAGCAAAGCTGCTTCACAAACCGGCATTGATGTTGTTTCCGCAGAAGGCGTCGTAGAGCCGCTTTTCTATGTGGGTCTGGCTTTCCAAGGGGGCGGCGAAGTTGCTGAGATTCTGGTAGAAGAAGGCGATCAGGTGCAGGCCGGCGACGTTCTCATCAAGCTGGATTCTGTTGACCTGGATATTGCTTTACAGCAAGCTGAAGCCCGTTTAGCCTCAGCCCAGGCCGGTTTAGTGGCGGCGCAAAAACAGTTGGAATTAGCTCAGTCCGGCGTCCAGTCGGCTCAAGGCGCCGTGGAGGCAGCCGAAGCCAATCTGGCCTTGACCAAAGCCGGGCCGCAAGCAGAAGAAATTGCCGCAGCCGAAGCCAATCTGGCCGCAGCCGAAGCAGCGGTGAATCAGGCCGCGTCGCAGCGTAATGCCGCTTTGGATGTCACTTCAGACGCAGATATTTTTGCGGCTGAGGCTAATCTGACCCAGGCAATCGCCCGGGTGCGCGCCTTGGAAGAGGGTTACCAGGATATTTTGGATGCCTGTTTTGAACTGCCGGATGGGTCTGAAGTTTGCCCGCTTTATGGGCCGGTTGAGGAATCTACGCGGCAGCAGTTAGAGGTAGCCCGGCAGAATCTGGCAGCGGCACAGGCGGCTCTGGATGCTTTGCGTCAGGGGCCGACAGCCGCCCAGCGGCAGGCCGCTCAGGGTGGCGTCGCCTTGGCCATTGCCCAGCGGGATGCCGCCCAGGCTCAGTTGGATTTGCTGCTGGCCGGCGTCACGCCGGAACAGATTGCCATTGCGGAAGCGGCCGTGGAAAAGGCGCGGGCCGGTTTGGCTGTGGCGGAAGCGGAAGTGACGAAGGCGGAAGCGGCCGTAGAGCAGGCGGAAGCGGCTATGCAGCAGGCAGAAGTGAATGTAGATTCGGCTAATGCCGCTTTGGAACGCACTGTTTTGCAGGCCACGTTTGCCGGGGAAGTTTCCCGGATTCATACCAGCGCGGGGCAGTTAGTGCAGCCGGGTAGGGCAGTGGTGACGCTGGCCGATTTTTCGGAATGGCTGGTGCAAACGACGGATTTGACGGAACTGGACGTGCCGTTGGTGGAGATTGGAGCGCCGGTAGAGGTGAAGCTGGATGCGCTGCCGGATGAAACGTTGACGGGGACGGTGACGGCCGTATCCCTGACTCCCTCCCTTTCCCGCGGCGACGTGGTTTACAAAACCACCATCCAACTGGACAACCCGGACGACCTGCCCATCCGTTGGGGCATGACGGCATTTGTAGATATTGAGGCGAATAATTAGATTCCATCATGACACAACACAACACAATTTATGATCAATGTGAAGTTGCCATTATTGGCGGCGGGCCAATTGGCGTGGAAATGGCAATCACCCTGGAACGACTGGGGGTGAACTACATCTTGTTTGAAGCGGCACAGGTGGGGGACGCTTTTATGAAGTGGCCGCCGGAGACGCATTTTTTCAGCACGCCGGAGCATGTGGCCTTGGCGGGGATTCCTGTCCACAATCTGGATCAACGGTCCATTACGGGGGAGCAGTATCTGGCTTACTTGCGCACCCTGGTAGAAACGTTTGACCTGAATTTGCACAATTATGAACCGGTGGAGGCGATACGGCCGTATCCCGAACAATTCCACGTGCAGACCCGCCACCGCACCGGGCCGCGCACCTATGCCTGCCGCTACGTTATCATGGCTACCGGCGGCATGGCTGGGCCGCGGCTGCTGCACATTCCGGGAGAAGAGTTACCCCACGTCACCCATTACTTTCCGGGGCCGCATCCCTACTTTCGCACCCGGCTGCTGATTGTGGGCGGGCGCAATTCGGCCGTGGAAGCAGCCCTGCGCTGCTGGCGGGCCGGGGCCACCAGCGTGGCGATTAGCCATCGTCGCCCCACGTTTAATTTTGACCGCATTAAGCCCCATTTGTCTGGCGACCTGAAAGACCGCCTGGAGAAGGGAGAAATCACCTATTATCCCTCGACCGTTCCGGTGGAAATAACGCCGGGCTATGTGACGTTGGCTTCTACGGCAGACGGCCGTACCCCCAACGGCAGTACGTTCCAACATGAAGTGGATTTTGTCTATCTGGCAACTGGTTTTGCAGCGGACATGAGCCTCTTTGAGAATGCTGGCGTGGAGCTGGTTGGTCTGGGAGGCGCTCCGGTGTTTGATCCGGAGACGATGGAAACGAATGCGCCCGGTCTCTTTGTGGCCGGAACGGCCGCCGGCGGCACCCAGCAGCGATTTACTTACTTCATCTCCACCAGTCACGATCACGTGGCCAAAATCACCAAAGCGATCACCGGTATTGTGCCCACCAAACTGGGCACGATTCCTTCGCGCAATAATGCTGTGACCTGGGAAGAAATTAAAGCAAATTGAGGCGTCAGGCGTGGGGAGTAATCTGAAAAATTACGCTTCACGCCTTTTTTTATACATCGATTGTGAAATAAATCACAATCGATGATTTTTGTCATAATAAACATGCCGTTTGTCACTTTTGCCAGAGGCGAAAATGGGACATACTCAAATAAGGACGGCCGTAGCCCGATTTACAAAATCGGGCTACAAGGAGCAGAAATGTTTGAGAAAATATTGGTACCATTAGATGGTTCGGATTTGGCGGAGAATGCTTTGCCCCGGGCTTTGTGGTTGGCGCAGCAGACAGAGGGGAAGTTGATTTTGCTGCATATTCCGGCCGCGCAGGGCGGTTATTACACAGGTATGGAAGGTTTGGCAATGCACAACGTCTATGCCCAGGATGTCAGCCGGGACAGCCAGTATGCGGCCGGTCAGGCGTATTTGAATAATATTCGTTACGGCTTAGGCCGAAATTACCCTGATTTGCAGTGGGAGGTGCGGATAGAGTCCGGGGACCCGGCCAGCGTCATTGTGGATTTGGCGCAGGAAGAAGGTGTGGATTTGATTGTGATGTCCACGCACGGCCGTTCCGGGATTAGTCGCTGGTTGTTGGGCAGCGTGACGGAAAAGGTATTGTGTCAGGCGCCCTGTCCTGTGCTTTCGGTGCGATCTCAGGAAGCCATCGAGAAGGTGCTGGTGACCTTGGACGGCTCAGAATTGTCGGAGACCTGCCTGCCTGCCGCCTTTTCCCTGGCTGCTGCTTTTGATGCCTCTGTGACCCTGTTACGAGTCTATTCGGATAAGGATGCGCCTGATTTTCACCAGGTCCATGAATTGAATGCTTATGAAGCGGGGTTGGGGGCGCGGATGGCTCAGGATGTGGGGGAGCGAGCGGCTGCTTATCTGGAAAATATCCGATTACAGTATGAGGGTGTGGATATTCCGGTGACGACGGCCGTGCGCTATGGTTCACCGGCTCCTGTTATTCTGGAATTTGCCGAAGAGTTTGGTATGGATTTGATTGTCATGTCTACCCACGGCCGTACCGGAATGCGTCGTTGGGCGTTTGGCAGCGTAACGGCTAAGGTATTACGCAGTACCAAGAGTGATATGCTCACCATCCGGCCCACTGCGGGTGAGTTTAAGCAAGGGAAAAAAGGATTTAAGTGGGCCAAATAGGAGTGGATGATGATTCAAGCTGATCGTGTTGTTACCAGTACCTGTCCTTACTGCGGCGTAGGCTGCCAGGTGGATTTGTATGTGAAGCAGGAGATGATTTATCGGGTAGACGGCCGTTTCGATAACGACGTCAATCGGGGGGCGCTCTGTGTGAAGGGGCGTTTTGGCTACGATTACGTCCATGCCCCGGACCGGTTGACGACGCCGCTGATTAAAGATGGCGACGGCCGTTTTCAGCCCGCCGGTTGGGCAGAAGCGTTGGACTTGGTCGCTGACCGGCTGCTGGCTATCCGTGACCAATACGGGCCGGATAGCATTGCCATTCTCACCTCCGCCAAATGCACCAACGAGGAAAACTATCTGCTGCAAAAACTGGCCCGCGCGGTGATCGGCACGAACAACGTGGATCACTGCGCCCGACTATGACACAGCAGCAGCGTGGCCGGTCTGGCCGCGACCGTTGGTTCTGGCGCGATGACTAATTCCATCAAGGACATCGTGGAAGCGGACGTTTTGCTGGTAACGGGTTCTAACACCACTGAAGCCCATCCCGTTCTTAGCTTGCAAATGAAGCGGGCGGTGCGGGAACGGGGCGCGCGCCTGATTTTGATTGACCCGCGCCGCATTGAATTGGCAGATTTTGCCTACCTGCACCTGCGGCAGAAGCCGGGGACAGACGTAGCCTTGTTTAATGCCATGGCCCACGCCATTATTGCCCACGACTGGGTAAATGAGCGGTTTGTGCGGGAGTGCACGGAAGGGTTTGAGGCAGTGAAAACGGCCGTAGCCGATTGGACGCCGGAACGAGCCGCCATTGTCACCGGACTGCCTCCCAGCAAAATTGTGGCCGCGGCCCGAATGTATGCGATGGCCAAAAACAGCGCTATTTTCTGGGCGATGGGTATTACCCAGTACACCACCGGTACGGATAACGTGAAGGCGCTGTCTAATCTGGCTTTACTTACGGGGCAAATCGGCCGTCCCGGAACCGGTCTGAATCCGCTGCGCGGCCAGAATAATGTGCAGGGGGCCTGCGATTTGGGCGGTTTGGTGAACGTCTTTCCCGGCTACCAAAAGGTGGCGGATGAGGCGGCGCGGCGCAAGTTTGCCGCGGGCTGGGGCGTGCCTTATGAATCGCTCAGCCCTGTGCCCGGCCTGACGGTGACGGAGATGATGAATGGGGTGGTGGACGGCCGTATCAAAGGCATGTACATCATGGGCGAGAATCCTATGCTGTCTGACCCTAACCTGAATCACGTGCGCCACGCTCTGAGCCAGATCGAATTTCTGGCACTGCAAGACATCTTTATGAACGAAACGGCGGAAATGGCCCACGTCATCTTGCCCGCTGCCAGCTTTGCCGAAAAGTCCGGCACATTTACTAACACCGAGCGTCGGGTACAGTTGGTGCGGCCCGTCTTGTCCGCCCCTGGCGAGGCCCGCCCCGACTGGCAGATTATCACCGAAATTGCCAACCGGATGGGTCATGACTGGTCGTATGACAGCCCAGAAGACATCTTTACGGAAATGGCCGCCCTGACGCCCCAATATGCGGGGATGAGTTACGAACGGCTGGCGCCGGGCGGTTTGCAGTGGCCTTGCCCCACGCCGGATCATCCGGGGACGCCTGTTTTGCACGTGGGGCAGTTTGCCCGCGGCAAAGGGCTGCTGATTCCGGTGGACTACAAGCCGCCTATGGAAGTGACGGACGGCGAATATCCCTTTATCCTGTCTACCGGGCGCATTCTGTTCCACTGGCACGGCGGCACGATGTCGCGCCGCTCTCCCGGACTGGAAGCCATCGCTCCGGCAGCAGAAGTAGAGATCAATCCGGCTGATGCCGCCGCCTATGGCATTGGCGATGGCGACTGGGTGCGGGTAGCTTCCCGGCGCGGTCAGGTGGTGACAGAGGCTAAGGTGACGGAACGTTCACCGGTGGGTACGGTGTTTATGACCTTCCATTATGCAGAAGTGGCCGTGAACCTGCTGACGATTGATGCCGTAGACCCCACCGCCAAAATCCCGGAATATAAGGTGTGTGCAGTGAAAATTGAAAAAGTAGAACAGCCGGAAGAATTGGCTGTTTAGAAGTTCAACTTCTCAAAGAAGTTGAACTTCTTGAGCAAACTGGGCGATTTACAAAATCGCCCCACAAAAAACCTAAGGAGTTTTAAGGATTACCATGCAAAACAACAATAACAACGGAAACACTTTTAGCGCATTATTACCGCCGGAAATGGCTAAAAAAGCGGAAGAAGCCGGTGTGGTGAAGGCCAATTTGGGTAAACGGCGTATGTTTGCCCTGGCGGTGTTGGCCGGCGCATTTATTGCTTTGGGAGCCATCTTTGCCACGACGGTGACGACGGGTGCGTCCGGTTCATTGACTTTTGGCGTGACCAAGCTATTGGGTGGGTTTGTCTTTTCTTTGGGCTTGATTTTGGTGGTTGTCGCCGGGGCGGAATTGTTTACCGGCAACAATTTAATTGTAATGGCCTGGGCTGACCGGAAGGTTTCTACGGCCAAATTGCTGCGCAACTGGGTCATTGTCTACCTGGGTAACTTTGTCGGGGCCATTTTTACAGTGGGGCTGATGGTTGTCAGCGGCCAGTATACATTTGCCGGTGGCGCGGTGGGGGTGAATGCGCTCAATATTGCCAATGGTAAGATGGGCTTTGGTTTTCTCCAGGCGGTAGCTTTGGGTGCATTGTGTAATGCACTGGTTTGTCTGGCGGTCTGGCTGTGCATGAGCGCCCGGACGACGACGGACAAGATTCTGGCAATTATTTTCCCCATTACCGCTTTTGTGGCGGCGGGATTTGAGCATAGTGTGGCGAATATGTTTTTTGTGCCGATGGGGTTGTTCATTAAGGCGTGGGCCGGGCCGGAATTTTGGGCGGCAGCGGGAACGACGGCCGCAGCCTACCCCAATCTCACCTGGACGAATTTCCTGGTGCATAATTTACTGCCGGTGACAATTGGCAACATCATTGGCGGGGCGTTGATGGTGGGGTTGGTGTATTGGTTTATTTATCTGCGGGAGCCACACACGAAGACGCCGCTTGTGCCGCGGAAAAAGGCTGTATCAGTAGAGTAATTGGTAACTGAGTAATTACCCAATTACCAGTTACCCATTACTTTTCCAAATTTCGTCGGGCGATGAGGAGCAGAATGAAGATAGCCCCGCCCCAAATGAGGAAGAGGGCAGTAGCGCCGGCCCACTGAAAGATAGCGCCGCCCATGATGGGGGCAACGAAGTTGGCCAGGCTGGAGAAGGCGGTGGAAATACCTAGTATACCGCCAATCTCCTGGGAGGAGACGCGCTTGGTGATAACGCTGTTGATGGTGGGGCGCAAAATGCTGCCGCCAATGGCCACGGGGACGAGGACCAGCAGCAGCCAGCCGGTTCCCAGCCAGCCTTTGTTGTCGTCGGGAGGAAGCTGGATTTGGTTGGGTTGGATACGGCCGTCTTCCTGACTGTTCAGTTCTTCTTCGATGGCCGTTTGCGAATACCAGGGGGGTGGTTGGCGGGGGGTAAACGCGGCAAAGGCCAGGCCGATGGCTAACAGGGCCAGCCCGCCATAAATCAATTTGATGTCGCCGAAGCGGCGGCTCCATTTACCTATCGCCCCTCCTTGCACGCCGACCACAATAAGGCCGAGAAAGACGAACAGGATGGCATTACCGGAAGCATTAAAGCCGAGCCGTTCCAGGGTAAACAAGGCCAGAAGCTGTTCAAATCCGCCGAAAACAAGCTGTTGGGAAAACATAAGAATCAAGAGAAAGCCTACGGCCGGATGACGCAGTCCTTCGTACAAAGCCCGGAGGCTGAAGGCTTTCTGGTTTTTGTTTTGGCCGCGATCTTCTTCCGGTAAGGTTTCCTTGAACCAGAAGGCGGTGAGCAAGATGGAGAGGAGGGAAAAGAAGGCGGCGGCCAGGGCGGGGACGTGATAATTGTTGCCGCTGGCAGCCAGAGAAGCAAAGGCAATGATGGGGCCGATGATAAAACCCAGACCAAAGGCGGCGCCGACGAGGCCCAATCCCTGGGTGCGGGTCTTCTCGGTGGTCACGTCGCTGATGGCGGCCTGGGCGGTGGCGATGTTGGCGCCGGAAAGACCGTCTATGAAGCGGGAGATGAAAAGGACGAGCAGGGAGTTGGCCCCGGCTAAAAGAAGGAAGCCGATGAGGGTGCCGATTTGGCTGATGACGAGGACGGGTTTACGGCCGTGTTGGTCCGACAACCGCCCCAATACCGGCGCGCCGATAAATTGCATGAGCGGGTAAGTGGCGGCCAACAGCCCGATGACGAAAGGGGATGCGCCGAAAGCGGTGGCATACAGGGGCAGCAGGGGCAGGATGATGGTTAGCCCCAGCAAATCCACCAGGACGATGATGAAGATGGGCAGGACTCGTTTGAAGTCCAGTTTTTCGGTTGGTTGCGTGGTTTGTTCGTCTGTCATAATTGTTATTGTGGTTTGGTGTGGGGCGATTTTCAAAATCGCCCTACGGGGTTAGCCTGTCCAGCCTTGGGGCAGGGCGGCGACGCCGACGCCGATGAGCAGGGCGATGATGAGGATGAGCAGGGTGTAATTGCGGAATTTTATGTTTGATTCGGCATTGCGCCAGCGGCGGTTGATGTGGGCCAGGGTGACGACCAAAATCATAATGACGCCGTGTTCCAGCCGGTAGCGGATGGGGGGCTGGGTGAAGAGCAGGATGATGCCCAGGATGAGTTGTAAATCAAGCAATCCCATCCAGAGGGACATGATACGGCCGTCTGTCCGGGTAAATTCTTGTTTTTTGAAGTAGCCGATAGCAAATTTGATGACGGCAATGATTGTGACCAGGACGATGAGCCAGCGGTTGATGGAGTGAAGCATTAAGAGCAGGGATGAAAAGTCCATTGTGTTAAAAAATCTCCTTCTTTTGTAGGGCGATTTTCAAAATCGCCTTACGGTTTTAGCGACTTGTTGGGCGATTTTGAAAATCGCTCTACGGTTATTCGAGTGAGTTGATGACCGAATCCAGCCAGGCTATTTCCGTTTCCAGGTGAACGGTTTGGTGTTGGATGACCAGTTGTAAAGAGCCGGGGTGCGGCGGGACGGTTACGGCCGTTTCCAGAGACCGGGCCATTGCTTCCCGTCGTTTTTGCAGCAGAGGAATGGCTTCTTCGGCGGGAATATCATCCAAAAAAGCCAGGCCGACCAGATCACCGAATTTGACCGGGATGTGGCTGGCCAGATTTTGCCGCAGCAGTTCCTGAAAACGTTCTTCGCCGGTCGGGGTGATGTGGTAAACGTGGCGCGGCGGGCGATTGCCGCTTTGCTCTACGCTTTGGCTGACGTACCCTTTTTGGGCCAGTTTGTCCAGCAAATAGTAAGCAGTTGACTTTTTCAGATCAATGCAGGTTCGCATGTATTGTTCGATAAATTCATGCAGTTCATAGCCGTGCATTTTTTGCCGGCGCAGGAGGCCCAGCAGTAAAAGTTCTCGTTCCATAAGCGACCCTTTGTTAAAATTATTGGTCAGAATTGACTATTCAAGACTGATATTAACTGTTTTCGCGTTTTCGTCAAATTTTGTGATCTGTTGCATACTAGAGGCGCTATGAGTGAAAATTCCGGCCGGTCAAAATCATCTCTGATAGGGTTGCTGCTTTTGGGCGGTGTGGTGCTGGTAGCTGTGTTTTTGATCTTGTTGCAGTCGCGTGGGGAGGAAACGGCCGTCACCCCTACCACAGTCGTAAGCGGCAGCGCCCTGCTCACGGCCGTACCTATCGAAAGCACCATCGCCGGTAAACCCATAACTAACCCACAAAATACAGCCACGCCATCCCCGCCCACTGCCGCCACATGCCAATACGATGCGTCCCTGGTGGCTGACGTGACTGTGCCGGATGACACTCTCATGCAGCCGGGCCAGCCCTTTGTGAAAACGTGGCGGGTACGCAATACCGGCAATTGTGACTGGGCTGAAGGGACGGCCGTTATTTTTGAGACTGGGGATCAGATGGACGCGCCGGCTGCTGTACCGGTTTCCATCATTGCCCCTGGGGAGACGGTGGATATTTCCATCCCCATGACAGCGCCGCTGGAGGGCGGTATTTATTCTGGCGTTTGGAAGCTGCGTATGGCGGATGGGGTGCTGCTGGACACGCTGCTGGTGGTGCGCATTCTGGTTCCCGTTCCCACGGATACGGCCGTGCCGCCCACGATGACGCCTGTACTGACTGGTACACCGCCAATACCGACGGTTACGGCCGTGCCCGCCACGCCGGTTCCGCCACCTGTCGTGGTGACCGGCTGGCTGGGTGAATATTTTAACAATACCTCTCTCAACGGCCCGCCCGTTCTGCTACGGGATGATCCTGAAATTAACTTCAACTGGGGTGTAGGCACACCATCCGATCAGGTGCAGCCTGACAATTTCTCTGTGCGTTGGACGCGCTCAATCCCCTTTTCGGCGGGTACGTACACGTTCCGGGCTGACAGTGATGATGGCGTTCGGTTCTGGCTCGATGGGCAGTTGATCATAGACGAATGGCATATTGGCGCCGGTCAGTATGAAGCCACTTTGACATTGCTCGATGGCAGCCACGACCTGCGGGTAGAGTATTTTGACGGCAGCGGCCTGGCTTCCATCCGGGTGTGGTGGCAGCTTGCGGCCGTCAGTACGCCTGTGCCACCCAACGTGGCTGAGCCTGATTGGCTGGGCCAGTACTACACCAATCCTGATTTGCTGGGGTCGCCGCAGCTTATCCGCCGGGACCCGATTATCAATTTTGATTGGGGAACCGGCGCACCGGCCGCTGGGATGCCCAGTAATAACTTCTCTGTTCTTTGGACGCGCAATGTGCAGTTTTTTCAGGGGAACTATATCTTCACGGTGACGGTGGATGACGGGATGCGCCTGTATATTGATGATCAGTTGGTCATTGATGAGTGGCAGGATGGCAGCCGGCGGACTGTGGAGGCAAGGCATTGGCTGTCGGCCGGGGTGCATTCTGTGCGGGTAGAGTATTATGAACGGCTGTCCAGCGCTACGATCCAGGTGAGCTGGCGGCAGTAACAGGGATTATGACATTCTTCACACCGTTTGTGGCGGTTCATCACTGCCTTGAATAGCTGGTTTGGGGCATACTGAAAATGCCCGGGAGAGACTGAATATCTGGCGCAAGCGCCATAAATTGAATAGTGTATTACCTGGGTAATAATCGAATCGAGTTCTTTAATAACCAGGTCTTGGAGAAATCCGGGGCCTGGTTTTATTTTATGGAGGTGCCGCATATGGCCAAAGGACACATTGTCATTGATGAAGATCGCTGTAAAGGATGTGAACTGTGTATTTCTGCCTGTCCCCAGCATGTGATTACGCTGGCGGAGGGGCACAACAGTATGGGCTACCGGCCGGCGTTGTATTTGGACGCGCAGCACGATTGTACCGGCTGCGCTTTGTGCGCTGTGGTTTGCCCGGACGCCTGTATTACCGTTTATAAGGAAGTTGAGGATAAACCGGCGTATAAACCGTCGAATGGAACGAAAAAGGAGGCGCTGCGTTATGCCGAAGCAATTGCTTAAAGGAAATGTTGCCTTTGCCGAAGCGGCCGTGCGCGCCGGCTGTGAGGCTTATTTTGGCTACCCCATCACGCCGCAGACGGAGGCTTTGGAGCATATGTCCAAACGGATGGTGGAGTTAGACCGCACGTTTGTTCAGGCAGAGAGCGAGGTGGCGGCCATAAACATGGTGTATGGCGCGGCCTCGGCTGGGGTGCGGGTAATGACTTCATCCAGCAGCCCGGGCATCAGCCTGATGCAGGAAGGGTTTAGTTATATTGTCGGGTCGGAAGTGCCGGTAGTGATTGTGGACGTGATGCGCGGCGGCCCCGGTCTGGGGAATATCCAGGCCAGCCAGTCAGATTATAACCAGATTACCAAGTCGGCCGGACATGGCGATTATCATCCCCTTGTCCTGGCGCCGTCTACGGTGCAGGAGTTGATTGATTTGACGACGCTGGCGTTTGATCTGGCGGATAAGTACCGCACGCTGGTGATTGTGGCGGCGGACGGTTCGCTGGGCCAGATGATGGAGCCAGCGGAACTGCCTCCGATGCGCGATCTGCGGGAGGAACGGCCGTCATGGGCTTTGACCGGCGCGAAAGATCGGGAACCGAATCTGATTAGCTCGATTTACCTGGGGGCGGACAATCTGGAAATGTTCAACCGGAAGCTGCAAGGCAAGCTGGCTCTCATCGAAAAAGCCGAGGTACGGTATGAGGAACAGTTTACCGAAGAGGCGGAAATTGTCATTGTAGCTTTTGGTACAGCAGCGCGGGTGGCGCAAACGGCCGTCAAACATCTGCGCGAAGAAGGGCTGCCGGTGGGTCTGTTCCGGCCCATCACCCTGTGGCCTTTCCCGGAAAAAGCGCTGTTTGAACTGTCGCAAAAAACCAAAGCCTTATTTGTTGTGGAGATGAATGCCGGGCAAATGCTGCACGACGTGCGTATGGTCGTGGGCATTGACAAGCCGGTGAAATTCCTGGGCCGTATGGGCGGCGCAATTCCCTTCCCGGATGAAATTGAGCGGGAAACCAGGACTCTGTTTGAACAAATAATGACGGCGGAAATGGAGTAAATGATTATGACCCTAACTCTCACTGAACAACAAGAAGATGTAAATATTGTCGAAAAGTTAGTTTACCAACGGCCGTTATCCCTGGCCGACGTCCATACTCATTACTGCCCCGGCTGCACGCATGGCACGGCGCATCGTTTGGTAGCTGAAGTGCTGGATGAATTGGGTGTACGTGAGGATACGATTCTGGTGGCCTCTGTGGGCTGTTCTGTTTTCTCGTATAACTATTTTAATGTAGATGCCTGTGAAGCGGCACACGGCCGTGCCCCGGCCATGGCTACCGGCATCAAGCGCGTCAACCCGGATAAGGTGGTCTTCACCTACCAGGGTGACGGCGATCTGGCTTCCATTGGCGCGGCGGAGATTCTTCACGCGGCGGCGCGGGGTGAAAAGATCACTGTTATCTTCATCAACAATGCTATTTACGGCATGACCGGCGGGCAGATGGCGCCCACAACGCTGCCCGGACAGGTTACCACCTCATCCCCGTTTGGCCGGAGTACCAGTTTAACCGGCTACCCCATGCACATGGCTGAACTGTTGGCCGGGCTGCCGGGCACAGTTTACAGCGTGCGGCGCAGTTTGCATGATGCCCGGCACGTGATTCAGGCCAAAAAGGCCATACGCCTGGCGTTTGAAGCGCAAATCAATGAACTGGGCTTCAGTATAGTGGAACTGCTTTCTTCTTGTCCCACTAACTGGGGTATGAAGCCATTGGAAGCCTTAAATTGGGTAAAAGAGGAAATGGTCCCCGCCTATCCATTGGGCGATTACAAAGTAGCGGACGAGTTGAAGGCGTTAAGCAAGCGGAAAAAGAAGTCGTGAAGGTGTGAAAGCGTGAACGTTTTACGCATCACGCTTTCACGCTTCACGTAATGAGGTAAACTATGGAAACTTCAATGATTATTGCTGGATTTGGCGGGCAGGGAGTCTTGTTTACGGGTAAGCTGTTGGCGTATACTGGTATGGATGAAGGTAAACAGGTTACCTGGTTTCCTTCGTATGGCCCGGAAATGCGTGGCGGTACAGCCCACTGCACGGTGATCATCAGCGATGAACCGATTGGCGCACCACTGGTGGCGGAACCGGATATTGTTTTGGCGCTGAATTTGCCTTCGTTTGACAAGTATGAGCCGCGGGTGAAGCCGGGCGGCACGCTGGTGGTAAACAGCAGCATCGTGCCCAAAGAATCGCGGCGGGATGATATTCAGATTGTGACGGTTCCGGCCAATGACGTGGCGGAGCAGGTGGGTACGCCCAAGATGGTGAACATGGCCATGCTGGGGGCGATGCTGGCTTATACGGATGTGTTGTCGTTAACGGCCGTAGCCGAAGCCCTGGCGGATCACTTACCCGCCAGTAAGGCAGATTTGCTGGAACAGAATATCCAGGTATTGCAGGAAGGGGCGCGGGTGGCTACGGCCGTAACCAAGCCCGTCCCCGTATGATTACAACAGATTGAGGAAGGAACAGATTTTTCTTCTGGAAAAACAATCTGTTCCTTCCCATACCTGTCGTAGTCCGCTAAAATAACGAGAAAGGGAAACAATATGGGCAGACAAAGCACCATCCAGACCAGAAATGTAAGTGAATTGCGGGTTACCGCCAGAATTTTGACCATGCTTGCCATTGTCGCCGGTCTATTTTTTACGCGCGGGTTTATTAACAACGGTGTTTTGGAAGAGGAAAACAGTTTAATGGCGACAGCTGCCGTTGGTTTCCTCCTGCTGGCCGTATTCGGACTGGCTATGGCCTTTCGCTGGGAAAAATGGGGTGGGATCTTAGCGATTGTGGGCGGTCTGGGGGTAGGTCTTATTGCTTTTGTGTCCACAGACAGGTGGAGTAAGGCCATGTGTTACGGCGGGCCTTTCCTCAGTACCGGGTGGCTGGCTCTGGCTGCCTGGCGACGCTTTAGGGTTAAGGAAGCTGCTGCTTCTGAATAAAACGGTGCA